>CAYZYD010000062.1:0-11522 GCA_964482505.1 uncultured Planctomycetia bacterium
CGCTGAACTTGCTCTTGCGCTCCTTGTAGTGCCGGATGATCACGCCTTAGGTGCGCGCGCTCAGGCGGTCGCTTACTTGAATTGGGCGAGAAGTCATCGATCTCAACCGGTTTTCGTCAGGAGCAGTCAGTTCTGAAATCTTAGCAACCCGCGCGCAAAATCATTCCGGTCGAGGCGGGCGTGATGGTGGCTCGCGACCTACTACAACCGTTTGCCGCAAGTACCAATGCGACGTACACCGGGGGGGCTCCCCGCGCCCAAATCTCACCAGAGACAGTCGAAATCACTTTGCGGGCGGACTACATGCCGGAGGGAGGCACGCCCAGTGGATACGATCGAGGGGAATCCCCGACGTAAAGGCGAGCGTCTTGAGGGGCCGAACTTGCGGCTCCGGACCCAAGAGGAAGAGTATCGCCGAGCGGTTTTGAGTCACTGCCGTGGCGAGCGCGGCTTCTGAGAGATCCCCACGGTACTCGAGGTGGGGATCTTCCGAGTGGTGCCTCGGGGCCGGTTCGCTCGAGCAGATCAGAGTGTGTCGCGTTGTGCCCAAGCAACTCGACGCGAGGGCTTCGGCCAGTTCAATATGATCTCGACAAGCGACGATCACAACGGGCTGCTGCGGATCGACCCGGGTCAAGAAGGCGAGTCCCCTCGGCTCCGATAACCAAACCTCAGATTCGAGGGGCAGCGAGTCGAGTGAGTCGATCGGTATGAGTTCCAATCGACTGGCGTCCGACCGAGCGATCGCGACGCGTTTGTGCGCGGCTTCGGCCTCGGAGTCAATCCAAGCCCACTGTCCCGGGTAGGCGAGGTAGCCCGACGCGCTTGGGATACGCAACTCGAGCCGACCGGTTTTGAGCGCGTGGATCGTACCTCGAGTTCCGGGTTCCACGTCGTCGATGCGAATCATCTCGGCATTTTCTGAGATCTCGTCGACACAGGAGAGGAAGTACCCGAGCGCGCGCTCTTGCTCCGAAAGATGACCGTGTGCCCGAAGCAGTCGACCCTTCCGTAACCTGAGGAGGCAGGTGTGGCACTCACCGAGCCGGCATGACGAGGGAATCTCTAAGCCGGCCGCTTCGAGTTGTTCGAGGACACTCGCTCCGGGCCTCAGTGACTCGGGTTCGCACTCCAGCTGCTCACCGCGGTATCGCAACTCTGACTCCTCCCGACCCGGACACTCTTGCAAAACCGCGAAACAAGAAGCGACCAGCTGGCTGCTTCGCGGTCGCGTCCTCACGAACAATGCGGGTCAAGGGGGTCAGCTTAACCGATACCGTGGGGGTGAACAGCCGTTCGGTGACGAGGCGGTGCGGCGGGGGCTGATAGTTCTTGGCAACCGGCGAGGGGCTCTCGCCGGTTGCCACAGAAATGGGCGGGATAAGAGATCGCCCGTTCGAATAAAAAGAACCGTCGAATAAAAGCGTCCGGCCCATAGCCGGGCCGGGGCTGGATAGTTCGAGACATAGCTTGCCTCGTTCTCCTCGACGAGAGCCGGCCGCCTTGTGTGCGCACTCGGTTGCGCTGCGCGCCCGCCCTCGACACTAAAAGAATAGCCTGCTCGAGTAGGGATTGGCAAACCGGGGGCCGGCACCGCTTGTGCGACGCGCGAGCAGCACTTAAGCTCGTGAGCGCTTCGAGTGACTCATTTTGTCAACATGTTCCATTTCGAATTGAGAACGGCTCTTTGAAGATCGGCATCCTGCTCTCAGGGGGCGTGGATAGCTCGGTGGCGCTCTCCTTGCTTCAGGAAGCGAATTCCGACGAACATGAGCTCTGCGCCTACTATCTCAAAGTCTGGCTCGAGGATGATTTCCAGATCGGGAACTGTCCTTGGGAAGAAGATATCCGCTTTGTCGAAGCGATCTGTCGCGCCCGTAACGTGCCGTTTGAGGTGATCGCGCTCCAACGGGAATATCGCGAACGCGTCGTCGATTACGTTCTGACCGAGTTGCGAGAGGGTCGTACTCCAAGCCCGGATATCTTCTGCAACCAGCGAATCAAGTTTGGGGCCTTTCTGGCTCGCCTCGAAGACGAGGTCGACCGAATCGCTTCGGGCCACTACGCACGCACCCGAGTTTGCCACGAAGCTGACTGTAATAAGGTTGAGCTCCTCAAAGGGCGAGATCCCGTCAAAGACCAGACCTACTTCCTCTCCCACATGTCTTCGGAACAACTCGAGCGAGTGCTCTTTCCAATCGGCGATCTCGAGAAGCGTGAGGTGCGTGAGCGCGCTATTCAGCTCGACCTGCCGACGGCCCAGCGCCCCGACAGTCAGGGGATCTGTTTTCTCGGCAAGATTCGCTTTACCGACTTCGTTAAGTACCACCTCGGCGAGAAGCCGGGCCCGATCGTCGAAATCGAGACGGGTCGAAAGCTCGGGGAACATCGCGGTTACTGGTTCCACACGATCGGCCAACGACGAGGACTCGGTCTCGGCGAGGGGCCATGGTTTGTGGTCGGGAAGGGGGTCGAATCGAATACGGTCTTCGTCACCCACAAGGATCAGCTCTGGGATCACGCTCGCTCCGAGTTTGAAATCGGCCGTCTCCACTGGATCAACGAGGTTCCTGAGCGAGATCGTGAGTATTCCTTCAAGCTTCGCCACAGCCCCGAAACGAGACCGGGAACGCTTGAGATCGAGGGCGAGCGGGCGCGCGTCATCCTCGACGAGCCCGACCCTGGAGTTTCGCCCGGACAGTTCGCGATCGTCTACGACGGAGAGGTCTGCCTCGGAGGCGGGATGATCCTGACCGAACCTTGGGAGCCTCCCAGCTTCTGACGCTCTCGTTTCACCTGACTGGCGTCACCTCGAAAGCACTTTTCGGATACACGGTTAGCGAAAAGTTTCTCGACTGAATTCCCGATATTGAGGCAGAGCCGGGCCATTCGGCTGTCGAAAGGGAATCCGCCGATGAGCGATATGGACGAAGTGATCAAGGAATTCCTGGTCGAGAGTTATGAGAACCTCGAACAGGTCGATCTCGATCTTCTCGCCCTAGAGGTCACACCGGACGATCGAGAAACCTTGGCGCGTATTTTTCGGACTATCCATACGATCAAAGGAACGTGCGGCTTCCTCGACTTCACCAAACTCGAAAAGGTGGCGCACGTGGGAGAGAACTTACTCGACCTCTTGCGGGATGGATCGATCTCCCTGACTCCTGAGATCGCAACCGCACTGCTCGACATGGTTGCCGCGGTTCGAGCGATCCTCGCGCATATCGAAGAAGATTCGACCGAGGGCGATACCGATTACTCGGAACTTATCGCGCGGCTCGAGCAACTCCAAAAGGGTGACCCCACCGCTTCCGAGCTCCCCGAATCGGGAACCGCGGAAGAAGCTCAAGAACTGCGAGCGATCCAAGCGAGCCTCGAAGAGCCCACTCCTGCCGAGCCTACGGCTGAGCCCGGCGCTAGCGAGGCTGCTTCACCCGGAGCTGGGCCACAGATCGATCTCGAACAAGAGTCCGTAGCTCAAACTCTCCCTGGTTCCCAGAGCGAAAAGAAACCTCAACCAGCCCCGGCGTCGCCCGAACCCTCTACCCCGGCAACAGCTCCCGCGGCAGCTTCGCCGACCCAATCCGCCTCCAGGCCCGACGGGGAATCCAAGAGCGTGGCCGACTCGACAATTCGCGTCGACGTCGCGCTGCTCGACAAACTGATGAATCTCGTCGGTGAGCTCGTCCTCGCCCGCAACCAGATCCTCCAGTACACCTCAGACAATGAAGCGAGCGGCCTCTCTTCGACCTCGCAGCGTCTCAATCTCATCACGACCGAGCTCCAAGAGCTCTTTATGAAGACGCGCATGCAGCCGATCTCGACGATTTGGAATAAGTATCCCCGGGTGGTTCGCGATCTTGCTCGCACCTGTGGCAAGAAAGTTCGGGTTGAGATGGAGGGCAAAGATACTGAGTGTGACAAGACCCTGATCGAAGCGATCAAAGATCCGTTGACTCACCTTATCCGTAACTCGGTCGACCACGGAATTGAGGCACCCGAAGTTCGTGCGGGGCGAGGCAAGCCCGAAGAGGGGGTCTTGATGCTGCGCGCCTATCACGAAGGGGGCAGCGTCAACATCGAGATCTTTGACGACGGCGGCGGGCTCAACCTCGAGAAGATCAAATCCAAAGCGATCGAACGCGGAGTGATCACGACCGAAGCGGCCGAGTCGATGTCCGACCGGGCCGCGGGACACTTGATCTTTCGGCCGGGATTCTCGACGGCTGATCAGGTCTCAAACGTTTCAGGGCGCGGCGTCGGCATGGACGTCGTGAAGACCAATATCGAAGGCATCGGCGGCAAGATCGACCTCAACTCGACCTACGGTGAGGGCACCCAAATCCGGATCAAGATTCCGTTGACGCTCGCGATCGTTCCCGCGCTCACCGTGACCAGCGGCGGCGAGCGCTTTGCGATTCCCCAATTGAGCCTCGTCGAACTAGTGCGCATCAAACCCGACGAGATCGAGAATATCAGCGGAGCTTCGGTCTACCGGCTCCGCGGCAAGTTGTTGCCGATGGTGTTCCTCAACGAAGCGCTTTCGCTCACGCCGGCCGAAGCAGAACCTGAAACGCTCAACGTCGTCGTCTTGCAGGCTGACTCGAAGCAGTTTGGCCTCGTCGTCGACGACGTCAACGATACCCAAGAGATCGTGGTCAAACCCGTCGGTACACACTTGCAGGATCTCCACCTCTACGCGGGGGCGACGATTATGGGGGACGGTCGGGTAGCACTCATCCTCGACGTTCTCGGCATCGCGCAGCGCGCGCACGTCATTTCCGAGGTGCGCGAGAGCGTGGAAGAGACCGAAGCTGACCCGGGCCATGCAGACGCGAATCGTTCGATTTTGCTGCTCTTCCGCAGCCCCGACGACGGGCGGATGGCGGTGCCAATTTCGAAGATCGCTCGCCTTGAAGAGTTCAAGCGCGAGTCGATCGAGCTCACGGGGTCGCGCGAAGTGATCCAGTACCGAGGGGCCATCCTACCGCTCATCCGCCTCGCCGAAGCGCTGCCCGAACGGCGAGGCGCGTTCGGCAGCGACGCCGAACCGTCTGAGATGCTTCAGGTGCTCGTCTATAAACACGGCGAGCAGAGCGTCGGTCTCGTGGTCGAGGAGATCATGGATATCGTCGAAACCGAGATCGCGATCACGGGACACACCTCGAGACCGGGCGTGCTGGGTACAACCGTGATTCAAGATCGAGTGACCGAGCTCATCGATCTCGAAGGGGTGATCCGAAAGGCGGATCCGTATTTCTTTGAAGAGTCAAAGCAGCTCGAAGAGGCGGTCTTCTGATGGGTCAATTCTGCACCTTTTATCTCGGTGACCACTTCTTCGGTGTTCCGGTCGCCCACGTCCAAGAGGTGATTCGGCACCAGGAGATGACGCGCATCCCGCTCGCGCAACGAGAGGTGCGAGGTCTGATCAATCTGCGCGGGCAGATCGTGACGGCACTCGACTTACGGCAATGTCTCGGACTGGATCCTCGAGACCCAGAAGCGCGCCCGATGAATGTCGTGGTACGGACCGAAGAGGGGCCGCTCAGCTGCCTCGTCGATGTGATTGGCGATGTCTTGACCGTCGATGACGAGCTCTTTGAAGAAGCTCCCGACACCATCGAGGGAATCGGATCGGAGTTGATTCACGGCTGCTACAAACTCGAGAATCAACTGCTACTGATTCTCGACGTGGCCAAAGCGATCGGGGTTGGATCGCTCTGCTGAGTACGAAACCCGCAGCATGGGTAGCGCACAAAAAAGAGCCCCCTCTCCGCCTCGGAGAAGGGGCTCTTTTTCAATGGGTGGGACCGAGGACCGCTTAAACGTTAGCAGCCCGGCGCGGCTCCGCAATCGAGATTGTCCGCGGTGGGGTCGATCCCACAACCCGGGAATGGCGCCGCCGGCGCGGGCGAACCAGGCAGGAAGAGATACTCGAGCCCGAGGATCGCGTCTGCGATGTCGACGAGACCATCGTCGTTGAGATCGGCAGCGTCGAAACAGCTCGGAGTGTTGCCGCCGACGAAGAGGTACTCGAGCACAAAGATCGAGTCGGCGATGTCGCGGTTGCCGTCGCCGTTGACTTCGCCTCGACTAAACGCCGCCTCGCCACTCGGGTCGAGCGTGATAATCGCGTCGTTGTAGGTGGGGCTCGTCGATTCGGCGGCGGCGAGCACGACCTGTCCTACGATCGGCGTGAAGGCGCCGTGTACGTCATCCTCAAAGAAGAGTTCGGTCGCGGTACCGGCATTGTTACCGGCGAGGGCGGCCGAAACCGATTCGAGTCCGACCACCGCGACTTCGGTCGAGGCTGAGAAATCGAAGAATTCAACTCCGACAAAGTCGAAGACGACGCCTACCGTAAAGCCCGGGGTCGTATCCATAACCGCTCCCGCGAAGAAATCCGGAGCCAGCACGGCGGTCATGTCGGGCGATTCATCAACCGAGACGACGCTGACGAGCGTCGAGTCGAAAGTGACGGCGAATTCGAATCCCGCCACCTGGTTCGGGAACTCGTTGTTGAAAGGGTCTTCGAGAATCGAGATGGTGGTCTCACCCGATCCGACGCCAGTGACGGTGTCGTAGGGGAGTGTGGTTGATTCGATCGTGAAGTCGAAGATTTTCGGGATCTCGGGTACCGCGACCTCGCAATTGCGGACGAGCGCATCCTCACCATTTTGGACCGGAGCCACGCTGTAGACGTAGACCCCTTGGGTCTCGTTGGAGTCCGCAAAGCTCGTCGCATCGCCCGCGAGGGTTGCGATCGGTTGGCCGTCGCGCAGCACCTTAATCGAGTCGTACGAATCGGGGTGCGTCCAGCTCAAGATCGCTTCGCGCACGGCCGGGGTCTCGTCAAAGCTACAGGTTAGATCTGCGACACCTGAAATAAAGTCGTCGGTCGGGGTCGGCACCGTGAAGTCGAATGTGTCAGCGGTTCGCCAGGCACCGACCGTGAGCGTCCCGTCGGCGGGCGGTGCGTTGGTGATAAGACGGAAGTTGTACTGCGAACCCCAGCGAATCGGATTGGTGACGGGAGCTCCGACAGAGGGAGTCTCCCAGCGAATCGAGCTATCCGAGATCGTCTCGAGCCACGCCGAGTTGTCGAAATCCGATGCGGAATATTCGTCCGGCGGTTCGTTACTGTGCTTGGTTTGCGGAGCGTGGAATGCTGAAGAGACGACTGTGTCAGCACTCGGGATCGATGCCGATACCGACCCAATCGCTTCGTGAAAGTTCATATTATAAACGGCGTATTCGTATTGGAAGTCGCCGTTGGGGAGTTCGAGCACTCGGGCCCCGACAAAGAAGCGACCGTTGTTCGCGGTGGTCTGATGCAGGACGACGTCGGGGAAGAGTTCCGCCCAGTGTTCAATCGCCGATCGTTGCCGAAAGGTGTCACCGATCCGCGTGATCGAATAGCTCGCTCCGGCGCCGTTGACGCGTACTTCCTGAACCGAGACGTTATTGAAGTGGTTGCCTGCGGCGGCGTCGTCGGGAGTGACGTACTGTCCGTCGACGAAGTATAAGAGATCGGGATTATTGGCCGAAGCTTGCAAGAAGTTATTGGGAACTTGGATTCGGCGACCAATCGTCGGATTACCGCTCGGTGGAGTGGCGGGGGGGAAGGGAAAGAAGCCGGTGGCGGGATTGACTTGGGAGCGTGGACCGAGCCCGCCCGGGCCGCCGTTACGAGTCGCGGTGTAGGGATCCGAGCAGCCGACGCCGAGTGTCGATCCACTCGTCGGGTTACATCCCCCCGGACCCGAGCAGAGTTCTTGGCTCAACGCGAAGAAACCGTGCTTGAGCCAGCTCTGCCCGATCTGTTCGAGCACTCCATCTTTGAGCCGAAACATATTCTGTCCGATGACCGGGTGCTGATTGTTACCAGCGATCCAGAGCAGATTCTGAGTACCGATGTTGCATGAGGTCGTTCCGACCGAGAACGCGGAGATTCCCCCCGAGGAACCGTATGATGCGACTTGTTGGAGTGAGCCGACGATGACGTCGACTCCATTCGTCGTTCCTCCGGGTTGAGCGAACAAGCTACCGGTTGAGACCGCGAGTGCGGCGAGGCAGGGGATCAGGATACGAACTTGGAAGCGCGAGGGCTTCGGGCGGCGAGGGACAAATGGACTCACGAGTTGCTCCTTGCTTCGGAAATGAACTCGAAAAACGACTCTCTGCCTCAGCGGCCAAGCGAAGGAGAGAGCAAGTGAAGCAGACAGTTGTATGGCTTTACCGTGATACTCAGAGTGAAACACTTACGCTCGTTTGATCCACCCGTTTGCAAGCACCTGGTAGACGCGGCCTTGCTTTCCGCATGGTCGGTTACCGACCCGTTCGAGAGAGCGAGACGATGTCGTTTGATCTTCTCTCGACCGCTCCGGAAGTCCAATCGCCTCCGGATCGCATGAAGGTCCGAGCGAACCGCTGCTTTTGGCTGCCTTGCTGATTGATTGATTTTGACGGATGCAATTCTTGGCGTGACTGGCGAGTCAAACTCGACTCAACTTGAAGCATGGTAGCCACCCAAGGACGGTCAACGAACTGGTTTTTGGCCAAAAATGTAGGCGAGATACCCGAACCTTACTCGCTCCTCCCAACGATCTGTCTAGGTCCTATTTCCTATTACTTCGGTAGCCCGGGCGAAAGGCGAGAAACGGCTCGCGAGGTCGTTGTACGGAAGGCAATTCCAAGGAGTTCCAAAAAATCTCGACTCGACTTACCCTACGCTCGCGCTGCAGCCAAAGAGATGCGCCTTTCGACCTCCTCCGGGGTCAATGATCGGGTCAGGTCGTCCCCGGCAGGGGGTCGACCGCTCTTGCGCGGTGACAGCGAATCGAGAGAGGGACGATCCTTATGGCTGACGACGAGCTTCGAGAGCGCGACAAGTCCTCGTTTGGGCTGCTATTGCGGCTGTCGGGGATGATGGCCCTACAGTTTGCTGTTTGGGGCGCCTGGCTCCCACTCCTCTATCCATTCCTGACCAAATTTCGAGGCATGACGGACGATCAAGTCGGTTTAATTTTCGCGGTGGGAGGCATCGGAGCGATCCTCGGCCCCTTTATCGCCGGTCAGATTGCGGACCGCTATTTCCCCACGCAATGGTATCTCGGGCTCAGTCACTTGGTCGGAGCACTCTTTGTCTGGCAACTCCACTGGATCGACACCTATTACGCCTTCCTGCTGATTTCACTCATATATTCTGTCATCTATTCGCCGACTCTGGCGCTCACCACGTCGCTCTCGTTTCACAACCTCGCCGACCGCGAGCGCGAGTTTGGGAAGGTCCGTCTCTGGGGCACCGTCGGCTGGATTGTCGTGGGCATCGCGGTGGGGCAATGGCTGCTCTTTAACTCCACTCCCGAGGATCCTGTCGCCTTTGCCGCCCAAAGATTGACGAGCCAAGAATCGATCGACTTGAGTCGGGTCGCGGCTGAAGGCAAGCGATCCGACCTCGAAGCCTGGTTGGGATCGCTCGCTTCGGGGGTGCCCTCGAGTTCGGAGATCGCCTCGCTCAAAGCCGGAGAACTCTTGAGCTCTGCTTACGTCGACACTCAAGTTCAGTACGAGCAGTACTCGGGAGTCCGCTTTACTTTCAAACTCAGCGCGGTTCTCGGAATCCTGCTCGGGCTCTACTGCTTTCTATTCCTGCCCCATACTCCGCCGAGTCGCGGCGCTCAATCGAACGCGACTTTCGAAGCGATCTCTGAGCTCCGGGCGAGACCGTTACTCGTCCTCTTTTTGCTCGCGGTCCCGATGAGCTGTGTCCACCAATTCTACTTTGTCCACGCGGCTGGCTTTCTCGGGACCTTTCAATCGAAGACTGCGAGTGCGATCAACTCGATCTTCGGAGTCGGGGGAGGTGGACTCATGACGATCGGGCAGGTGGCTGAGATCGGTGTGATCTCGGCGATGCCGTTTCTGCTCCCGCGAGTTCGGCGCAAGACGATGCTCTCGATCGGCCTCACGGCGTACATCGTTCGGATGCTGCTCTTTTCCCAAGCGGAGAATTGGGCGAGTGCGCTCGGGATCTCGCCGATCCCTTTCTGCATCGCGGGCGTGCTCTTGCACGGCGCTTGCTTCGGGGCCTTTCTCTTTGTCGCCTTTATCGTGGTTGACGAACTCACCTCCCCGGACGTTCGAGCGAGCGCTCAGAATCTCTTCAACCTCGTCATCTTCGGTTTCGGCATCACGATCGGTAGCCCGCTTTCGACCGCGGTGGCGGCGTGGGCCAAAGGTGAAAAGGGTCTTGACTACGAGCGACTCTTCGCGGCCCCGATGCTGATCGCGATTATCTGCTGGGTTCTCTTTCAACTTTTTTACCCCAAAGTCTCGCGCCCCGAGCCGAACCCCGAGGAAGCGAGCCTGTGAAGTCTCTGAGTAACACCCTCCAGCAGAAGTTTGGACTCGAGTCCCTCTACCCGATCCAAGCCCAAATCGTCGATCGACTCT
Organism: uncultured Planctomycetia bacterium; assembly: GCA_964482505.1. Classification (GTDB taxonomy): domain Bacteria; phylum Planctomycetota; class UBA8108; order UBA1146; family JAJFFE01; genus CAYZYD01. The sequence goes on from CAYZYD010000062.1 coordinate 10,456, forward strand.
TATCGGGAGGTAGCGCCTTGGTGGTTCTCCCCACCGGTTCGGGAAAGAGCCTCTGCTACCAACTCCCCGCCCTTCACCGAGAGCCGGGACTCGGACTCCCGGAGCCCGGCGTGACTCTGGTCTTTAGTCCCCTCATCGCGCTCATGGAAGATCAAGTCGCGACGCTAAAGAGTCGCGGTCTCGCGGCCGAGTACATCAACTCGACGCTGAGCCGATCCGAGCGCGAGCGACGGTACGCACGGCTTGCGGGCGGAGAGTACGATTTGATTTACGCAACTCCGGAGCGGATGGAGAAGCCCGAGTTTCGCGACGCGCTCGCGCGAGTTTCGGGTGGGGTCCGGCTGCTCGCCGTCGACGAGGCCCACTGCATTACCAAGTGGGGTCATGACTTTCGACCCGCCTACCGTCGCGTCGGCGAGTTTCGAGAGCTTCTCGGAGCTCCCGTTACGATCGCCCTGACCGCCACCGCGACCCCCGCAGTTCGAGAGGATATCGTCGAAGCGCTGGGAATGACTCCGAGCGCGATGCCGCTCTTTGCCCAGGGGATCGACCGACCCAACCTCGAACTCGTCGTCCGCGAAGTGTGGGATGATCGCGACAAGATTGAAGCGGTGGCCGAGGTTTCGGATCACTTTCCCGGAACGCAGATCGTCTACTTTAGCCTGATCAAGACCCTCGAGCGGCTCGCCCCCGACTTAAAGAAGCGACTCCCCGACCGGAACTTTGAAATCTACCACGGCAAGCTCGACGCTCGCGAGAAGAAGCGAGTCTACGACCGCTTTATCGCTGCGCAAAGCGACGGGAAATTGACGTTGCTCGCGACGAATGCCTTCGGGATGGGAGTCGACAAGTCCGATATCCGAGCGATCCTCCACGCCGAAGTCCCCGGGTCGGGCGAGGCGTACTACCAAGAGGTGGGCCGCGCAGGTCGCGATGGCGAGCCTTCGATTTGCGTGTTGCTCTACGCGTCCGAAGATCTCGCGATTCACCAGCAGTTCGGCGTGTGGGTGAACCCCGCTCCCGACCTTCTCTGGGATGCCGCGCGCGCCTTTCAAATGGCTCCGAAC
>CAYZYD010000063.1:0-11521 GCA_964482505.1 uncultured Planctomycetia bacterium
GCCGGGACAAACTTGGCTCGCCCATTCTCGGTCGGGAAACCATCCCCAAACAGGACCACAGGTCCGTCGGATTGCTCGGGCTCGTCGTTGGGCCAAAGCTTCCCGGTCCGGCCGAGATTATCGTAGGTAAACGCGTGATAGGAGTCGGTCAGGGAGGCGAACTCACCAAAGATCGCCTCGGGGCTATCGTAGTTCATCGGGTAGCCGATTCGGCTCGAGACCTCGCAGAGAATCTCCCAGTCGAATCGCGCCTCTCCCGGCATCTTGAGCGCGGGTCGGCCCACTTGGACTCGACGATCGGTGTTGGTATAGGTCCCGAGCTTTTCGAGGTAGCTGCTCGCGGGAAGGATGACGTCAGCAAACTCCGCCGTCTCGGTCAGGAAGATATCTTGGACCACCAGGAACTCGAGATTTGCGAGTGCCTTCCGAACTTTGTTCGCATTCGGATCGGAGAGGAAGGGGTTCTCGCCCATGATGTACATACCGCGAATCGTTCCTTCGAGCGCACCGCTCGCGATCTCGACAACGGTTAACCCAGGGTTGGGATCGAGCGAAACGCCCCACGCCTCTTCAAACTTGGACCGGACCTTCGGATCCCCCACGGGTTGATAGTCGGGGTAGACCATCGGGATCAACCCCGCGTCGCTCGCGCCTTGAACGTTGTTCTGTCCGCGCAGCGGATGCAACCCCGTACCTGGCTTACCGACGTTTCCGGTGAGTAGCGTCAGGGCGATCAGGCAGCGTGCGTTGTTGGTGCCGTGCGTGTGCTGGCTGATACCCATGCCCCAGTAGACGATGACGCCGCGAGCATTCCCGATAACGCGTGCGACCTCGCGGATCTCATCGGCTGAGATACCGCAGATCTTGGCGCTAACCTCGGGGGTGTATTCGCGCACGAGCTCCCTGAGCGCCTCGTAGTTTTCGGTCTGCTTTTCTATGTATTCGCGGTCCTCGAGTCCCTCTTCGATGATCACGTGCATCATCGCGTTATAAAACGCGACGTCGGTGCCCGGCTTGATCTTGAGGAAGTAGTCGGAGTGGTCCGCCATATCACCACGCCGCGGATCGACCACGATGATCTTGGTCCCGTTCTTGTGCGCCTCCTTGAAGAAGCTCGCCGCCACCGGGTGGTTGGCGGTGGTATTGGTCCCGGTGAGCAGCGCGACTTCGGCGTTTACGATGTCCCCGTAGGTCGTCGTGACCGCCCCGCTGCCGATCCCCTCGAGCAAGGCGGCGACGCTCGAGGCGTGACAGAGTCGCGTACAGTGGTCGACGTTGTTGGTGCCGAAGCCGGCCCGAATCAACTTCTGAAAGAGATACGCCTCTTCATTTGAACATTTGGCGCTACCAAACCCCGCGAGCGCATTGGGCCCCTCTTGATCCCGAATTTCCTGGAGTCGGCTCGCGACGAGATCGAGAGCTTCGTCCCAGGTCGCTTCTCGAAAGTTAGGCAATACTTCGCGGTAGTCGACGATCCCCCCGGGCTTGCGCCGCCCGTCGTACTCGCCTCGGACGTCCGAGGAGAGCGGCCCCTTGGGATAGGCCGAGTCGAGGCGTATCAGTGGCTTGGTCAGTCGCTGCTCGTGGAGTGCGTAGTCCCAACCGTAGCGTCCCTTGACGCAGAGGCGCTCCTGATTGCCGGGGCTCTCGCGCCCCTCTGCGTAGACGATACGGTTTGCGGTTTCGTCGACGTGATAGGTCAGCGCGCAACCGACTCCGCAGTAGGGGCAGACTGAGTCGACCTGTTTGAGTTCGGCCGGCTTCTTGAGTGACTCGGTGGCGAGGGGTTTATTGACGAGGGCTCCGGTGGGACAGACGGCCACGCACTCCCCGCACGAAACGCAGGTGCTCTCGCTGACTCGGGTATCGAGATCGAACGCGATCCGGGCGCTATAACCTTTGCCCGTCCGTCCGAGCACCTCGTTGTTCTGAATGTCGTCGCATCCGCGGATACAACGATCACACATGATGCAAGCTTGGTGGTTGACGGCAAACACGGGTGAAGAGTCGTCGATAGGACGCCCATTGTCCGCCGGGAATCGCGCCTCTTTGAGTCCGTAGTGACGGGCTAGAGCGAGGAGCTCATTACCGCCCGTCGTCGACTCTTTGGGATCGACGGTCGGTTGATCGGCGAGCAAGAGTTCGGTGAGCATGCGTCGACTGCGTTCGATCAGAGGGCTCTCGGTTCGAACCGTCATCCCCTCTTCGCACTGCCGGACACACGAGGCCGCCAGGACTCGGGCGCCGACGTCGACGACACACATCCGACAGACTCCGACCGGCTTCATCCGCGGATCGTGACAGAGAGCCGGGATGTCGTTTCCGAGTTCGCGAGCCGCTTCCCAAATAGTCGTCCCTTCGGGAACCGTGACCGACTGTCCGTCGATGGTTAGGTTGACGAGCTTCGCGTCCGCCGGAGCGGATTTTTCAGTCTCTAGGTTGGTCGGATTCACATGTCCTCGCTCGCCTCAGAAGGTCTTTGGTGAAACGTCTCGGGTGTTCGTCGCGCTCGTCGGTAACCCGCGTGTTTAGCCGTTAGCTTTAGTCACCGGGTTTGACGAGACGTAAATCGCTTCGGTTCAAGGCCCAATTCGGTCAAGACGGACTCTGGCAAATAGCCGTCTATCGTCCACCCTCGAGCAAGGTTATAAGCCCGAACCATGCCCTGCAACCGTTCTCTGGGGATCAGCCGCTCGCCCCGTTCGGGGCCGGCGGTGCCGAGGAACCGCTCGGGTAGCGTGTCGTCTTCAGGTTGCCAGCCCTCGCGGATATTGAAGGCCTTTTTGAGAGCGACGATACGACGCGCGGTCTCGCGCAAGCTCATCGCATCGACCTCGAATCCGGTGATCGCGCGGAGCATCGCGGCCGACTCCTCCCAAACCTCTTCGAAGACTCCACGCAAGAACTTGCAGAGGATGAGCGAGTCGAAGAGTGCGGCTCGATCTTCGGTCTCGAGCGACTTGACCGCCGCTTCAGGAGTGCCGAAGAAGCGGTCGACTTCAGCCGAGAAATCGAGCTCGTAGGCCCCGGACTTGTTGTGATCGGCCCCTCGAGTTCCCACCGCGAAACCGAGCGCCAGAGTTTGGAGCGAACGCGGATCGTATCCGGGAAGCTCGAGCCCCTTGACCTGCGGCGCGAAATCGATGGCGTCGCCGCCGATCTCGCGAGCGACGCTCCGCGATCCGCGACTGAGAAGTTCGCCGAGTCCGGGTTGACGAGCGCCGATCGCGGCGATGGTCTCGAGCAGTCGCTCGCCGTCACCAAAGCGGGGCGCATCTTTGAGGAGTCCGCGTTCACCGCATTCCATCGCAAAGGCGATCGTCCCCCCGGTCGAGATCGTATCGAGTCCCCACTCGTCGCAGCGGCGCGACGCTTCGAGGACGATATCGGGATCGGAGACGCCGCAGAGCGGTCCGAGAGCAAACATATTCTCGTATTCCATCCGCACGCGATGATTCCCGACCGAGTAGATGTGTTCGCAACCGATGCTGCACGCCGCACACGATTTTCTCGTCTTGTCGCGCTCCGATTCGAGGGCCTCGGGGCTGAGACGACTCGCCTCTTCAAATTGGCCGGCCTGGAAGTTCCGCGTCGGTAACGTCTCAAGACGGTTAAAGGCGACGAGGTTGGCAAGGGTGCCGAGCTCTCGATACTTGGCGGTCCCTCGCCCGAGGGAGCGCTTGGAGAGATCGCTCGCGATCGCGATCGTCCCCGCGGTATCGAAGAGTCGGGTGCCCTCTCCACCCTTGACCACGATCGCTTTGAGTCGCTTTGATCCCATCACCGCGCCCAGTCCGCCGCGTCCCGCGTGACGCCCATCGTTTGTAATGGTCGCGTAGCGCACGAGGTTTTCGCCGGCAACGCCGATCGTAGCGACGCGACCGCGGCTCGAGAGCTTCTCGGTGACAACCTCGGGTGTCTCCCCCCAGAGATCGGTCGCTTCGACTCGACCCGAATCGATGATTACCGGCGCCTGCGCTTGGCCGACGATGCAGATCGCATCGACACCGAGTTTCTTACCCTGGATAGCGAAGTGGCTCGACGAGAGGGCGTCTGAGATCATCCCCGTGAGCGGAGACTTTGCGACGACCGCGAATTTTGCCGAGGTGGTTAGAGGGGTGCCGACGAGCGGCGAGAAGGCGAAGACGAGCGGTGCTTCGGGCCCGAGGGGATCGTAGTTTTCGGGGCTTTCGTTGAGCAGAATCCAGGTACCGAGACCCACGCCCCCGAGAAACCGTTCGAAGATCTCGCGATCAATCGCTACGGATTGGAAGTGACCCGTCGTCAAATCGACCCGGAGATAGCGGCCGTGAAATCCGTAGAGGGGCTCGGCCCAAGAGTCAGGGGATTGCGTCATGTGGTTTTTCTTAGTTTCAGTTCGCCTTGCAGCAGAGCGAATTTTTGCACTCCGTACCAGGTGCTATCCGCCGACGGCTCGATCGAGGACGACGACGGTTTCGCCGGGACCGACCGGAATCGTCGAAGTGTCGACAAAATCCTCTCCATTGAGACTCAGCAAATAACCTTCGAGCGATTTGAAGGTCGGCCAACGGCTCGCGAGCTCCGCCTGGATCGAAGCGAGCGTCGCGGGTTTGAGCTCGAGCGAGTCGAGACCGGTTTCGGTTCGCGCCATTCCGAAGAACTCGATTCGCACCGGTGGGGGGTTCTCATTATCCTCGTAAACCGCTCGCAGGTAAGCTTCCGGTGTGTTGAGGTTTTCAAAGACTCGGCCATAGGGCAGTCGTGACGAGGGGACTTCCGTGAAATCTCCCGCTTCGAGCAAGAAGAGTGGACGCATCCGCTTCTGCTCGATGAGATCCGACGCGGCACTCGCGAGTCGAGTCTCGTAGATCGCACAGAGCGGCTGCACGTACCCGTCGTGAAGCGGGGCCACCGTTCCCGGGTAGTCGGCGAGTGCTTGGACCCATTCGGGACTGAGAAAGGGAGCGTCGGTACTCGTCACAAAGGCCCGGCCCGGTGGCAACAGCGCGAGTGCGTCCCGCAGTCCGAGGAGGGGGCCGGCCTCGGGTTTTGAGTCGACGATGACCTCGGCGTCGAGCGCGGGTAGAGTGAGCTCTTCAGACCGGACGACCACAATTCGGGCAACGCACGACTTGAGAGTGGTGACCGTGTGTTCGATCAGAGTTTGTCCGCGCCAGGGTAACCGCGCTTTCGGTCGGCCCATCCGCGACGACTTCCCACCGCAGAGGATCACCCCGTAGAGTGAGTCTCGCCCGGCGGGTCCGTCTTGTGTCGTATCACTCACGCGAGTTCACTCCGCTACCGGGTTCGATAAGAGTTGACGGACAATCGTCTCATCGAGACGCTAACTGGTTGAGGCCCTACCGACTTTAGCAGCCCAACGAAAACGGCAACACCGTGGCCATGTCACCCTCCGAAGGAAAGAGCGATCCTCGCGCGGCGGAGCGTCCCGTCGACCGAGTCCTCGACAAATCCGAGCCCGATCGACTCTTCGAGAGTTTGGGACCGCAGCCGTTTGAGTTCACGGAGGAGGGCGCCCGCGTCTTCGACGACATGGCCGATCGCTCGATTCCACTTTACCGCGAACTGCTCTGGCTGACGACGCAGTGGGGGCTCGAGTTTCACCAGCCCGGCACCGCGATTGTCGACTTCGGCTGCTCGACGGGTACCCAGCTCTTCTTGCTGGCTCGACGATTGAGCGAGCCGACCGACCTGATCGGTATCGATCTCGCGCCGTCGATGCTCGAGCGGGCGCAAAAGAAGCTCGCGGCGTGGCAGTCCCGCCACCGCATCCAGTTGTTGACCCCGGCAGAGCCTCTCCCGGCGCTCCCGACTTCCGTTTTGATCCTCAACTACGTGCTGCAGTTTACCGAGATCGAGGCTCGACCCGCGCGGATCGCCGATTGGATCGAATCACTGACCCCGGGCGGTCTCGTCATCGTCAGCGAAAAAGTGAAGCTCTCAAGCCCGCTCGCCCAAACCCAGACCGAGATCTACGAAGAGTTCAAGTCTCGAAATGGCTACAGCCGCGAAGAGATCGCGCGCAAGCGCGCCGCGCTCAAAGGAGTCCTCGTCCCCGCTACCGAACCCGAGTACCGGGACTGGTTCGACCGCGCCGGGGTCGAGCTCGAACGCGTCCTCGCTTGGCAGCAGTTTCGGACCTGGGTGGGCGTCAAGCCTTGAACCCCTTCGACTACCCCGAGCGACTTTGTCGCGACTCGATCGTCGTCGAGGATCTCAAGCTTGACCTCGCCAGTGTCGAGCAGCGAAAGCAAAGCCGAGCCAAGGCTCTGAGCCCCCGCGACCGAGCACTCTATCAAGCAGTTGCTGCGTGGGATCCGCGGCGGACGTCGACAGTTGTGATCGACCAGCCTGTAATTGAGATCGGGTCGAGGTCCGAACTCACAACCGAAGAGTTTGACGAGGTGCTCAGTCTCGCTCGACGCTTCTCTCCCTGGAAGAAGGGCCCCTGGAAACTCTACGGAGAGTCCATCGACGCCGAGTGGCGCAGTGATCTGAAATGGCAGCGGCTCGCCCCCTCCGTTTCGCTCGCCGGTCGGCGCGTCGCCGACGTCGGTTGCCACAACGGCTACTTTATCTTCCGCATGGCGAGCGAGGCGCCGCGCTGGGTGCTCGGTCTCGATCCGGTCCTGCGCCACGCCTGGAACTTCAGTTTCCTCGAGAGGGCGGCGCAAGTTCCGAATCTCTTTTTCGAGCCTCTCGGCATCGAGGACCTCGATCTCTTTCCAGCCAGCTTCGAGACCCTGTTTTGCCTCGGAGTTCTCTACCACCGGTCCGATCCAGTCGGAGGGCTTCGAAATCTCTACGCGAGCCTCGTTCCCGGCGGGGAGCTCTACGTCGATTGGCAGGGAATCCCCGGAGATGGCCCCGAGGTCCTCATTCCGCGCGGCCGCTACGCGCGAGCTCGCGGAGTCTGGTTCCTGCCCACCCGGTCCGCGGCCGAGAATCTTCTCCACCGAGCTGGGTTTCGCGACATCGAGCTGATCTACGCCGGGGCGCTCGCGACCGAAGAGCAGCGATCGACCGAGTGGGCCGACCTCGATAGTCTCGCCGACTTTCTCGACCCTGACGACCCGAGCCTGACCGTCGAAGGTTATCCGGCCCCGTGGCGATATTACTTTCGCGCGACGAGGCCCTAGCAGCCCGCCCGAAAACTCATTCCGCGCGGGAGGCCGAGCTTCCTTCGCCCAGCCCACCCGGCGAAGTGATCCCGGTCGAGCCCGGCGATCTTGGGCGCGTGAACCGTCGCTCGCTAACGATTGCCGCCAGCGCCAAGCGGGTCAGCATGCGGACCGGAACTTAGCTCCGGTAACTTTGATCGGCTCCTATCGGCTCTTTTTTGCAATCCCCCTCACTCCCCATCACACCGCGGTCGATAGTTCAGATGTAGTTCGCTGTCCCGATCAAGTCGCGGAGGTTCTCTTGGGTTCCCCTGACGCTTCGATTTCATTCTCAAGTGATCACTCGAGTTTGCGGACCAACCTCGAGCTCAGGGAAGCGCTCCAGAGTCTCGAAGCGCAACTCGAGTGCCTCTACGCCGAACGCGACCAGAGGCCGCGCATCTCAACCTCCGACTCCGCTCTGGTCGCCAGCTTGGTTGCGCAGCTCGAGGCCCTTTACGCCGAGCGCGAGCAGCGCGGTTCGCAGCGCTACGACGAGCTTGAGAGCACCGTCGCGAGTATGAGTCAGCAGCTCAACTCCCTCTACGCTGAACGCGAAGAAACGGCGGATATCCGCGAGCTTGCCCAGAACCTCGAATGGCAGCTCGACTCGATCTACCGGGAGCGCGAAGAGGAGGAGAATCGTCTTCGTTCGGCGTCTCCTCACCCGGTGCCGACTCGCCAAGGAGTGGGTGCCGCTGACCCACACGATCCGCGTCTCGACCCGAAAGAGTCAACCGCGCCGCCGCGCACTAGCGGAAGCGATGAATTGGCGAGTCGGGTTCAGGAACTCCAAGCGCAGCTCGATCAAATGAGGAGACGAGCGAAGATGCTGGCGGCCGCACTGGTCGACTGCGTTCTAGCCGATTCAGTGCCTACGGGAGAATGTGATGAGTTTTGTTCCGACCAGCTTTACCGATAGCTGTTCCGGCGTCAGTGGCGTCGTCGCCGACGCACAGGACTTTGGGATTATCAAGGTCGACGATCAGGGAATCGTCGAGATCTATAACCGCTGGGAAAGTGACATGGCGGGCATCCCCCCGGATCAGGCGCTCGGGAAGAACTTCTTTACCCAGGTCGCTCCCTGCACGAACAACCGCCTCGTCTACGGCAAGTTCAAAGAGGGTGTGGCCAGCGGGAATCTCGACGAAGAGTTTAAGTACACCTTCACCTACAAGATGAAGCCCACCAACGTCACTCTGCGTCTCTACCGTGACTCCGCTTCGGGCACCAACTGGATTTTTGTCACCAAAAACTGATCGACCTCCCCGCAGAATCGCTTCCACGATGTCCACCTTTTCAGAACAGATCCAACGCACGATTCAAGAGTCCTCGGCCGACTCGCTGCTCACGGGTAGCGGGAACCGCTTCGAGGAGAGTTTCAAATACTTCGAGCGCAAGAAGAGAGAGATCCTCGAACTCGCCGAGTTTATGACCGAAGCCGAGATGGAAGAGGATCTCTACCGCGCCCTCGCCGCCGCCTGGCTCGAACTTCGGTTCGAGTGGGCTCGCTACAACCAGATTCTCCAGTACCAGGCCTACTACGGGCGTGAACTCGACCAAGGGGTCTTCTACAAGAGCAGTCTCTGTTCGCACCTGCTCGGAATCGTCGAGAAGTTTCTCGATCGTCGGGATCGCGAACTTCTGCTCGAGTTTGTCGAGGAGCCGCTCGATTTCCTCAGGCCGAACTTGAAGAGTGCGGAGAATCAGCTCAACCGGAACCGAGAGATCGTCTCGATATTTCGCCGCTTTCTGACTCAGAATAGTGAAGCGTGCGATCAATTGACTCGAGTCCAGAGCTCGATCGACTCGAACTACGACGACATCGACCAAGTGGTCAAGGATTGCCGATCGCTATCGCGGCTGCAGTCTGAAATCATCTCCCAGTTCCGCGTCCCCATCTCGACCCTTTGGCCCTTCCTCGCCAGCTATCTGCACGAGTACGCGGCCGAACGCGATGTCGAAGTCTTCTTGAGAAACAACACCGACTCCCTTCTCGAGATTGAGGGGATCCTCGTCGACCGTTTTATCGCGCTCTCTGTGCTCGTCTCGCGCCAGCTCTTCGATTGGGTGCAGTCGGTCCCTCAGGAGGTCTCGAGCTCCGAGGATCTCATCCTGAGTTTCGAAGTAGCCCAAGAGGAGGGTACGACCGACTACCACGGCAGTTTCTGTCTCTACACGCCGGTCAAGCCCACGCTCAAATCGCGCATCGACCGCGATCGCGAATCGCTCTCCTGTCTCGTCGATGCGCTTGGCTTTTCGGCTAAGGTAACGACCGACGACGTACTGAAGTTTGAGTTTGTCCTCCCCGGGAACCGCATCGACCAGCGGTTTCGGGTCATTCAATCCGGGTTCAATAAGTACGCGATTCCTGAGGCCTATTTCGAGATCGTCCTCGCCTTTGAGAATCACCGACAGGTCACTCAGAATCACGAGGAGTATTACCAGGTCGAAACCGAAGAGATCCTGCCACTCGCTGACATGCGGTCGCAGGCGGTGCCCGGCCTTCTCTTGATTCTTAACTTCGGCGGCGAGCGAATCGCGGTGGGGGTCGATTCGGTCGGCGGAAGCGTGGACGGCGAGTACGAACTTCGTGATCCCGCGGGGATCGGCCGCGGCTCTCGGATTATTGCCGGCGGCGAGATCATGTCGGTCATCAACCGGCGCTGGTTCGATACGACCCACACGAATCGAGGCGAAAAGGTCGACCAGTAGCCGCGCCCGACGGTGATCGATCCCCCGCGACCATCGATCTAAAGATGATCGGTGACGAGACTCCCTGAAGCCCGCATTGTTCACGAACCGCGTAGCAAGCGCCTTACGGCTTGGCAGTAGCGGGCTCGTGAATAATGCGGGCTTTAGAGATCGTCGAGTAAGACGAGAGGCGTCAGTTCGCCCGCGAGTCGGTCGAGTATGTCGTCGGGCGCTTCCACTTCATCCCAATTCGGAGTCGTGAGACTCGCATTGCCGTATACCCGAAGGACCTCGGTGGGTGGCACGGAATCGGTGGCGAAGATTTGCGGCGGAACCGCGGTGACGCGCCCTTGGGTTCGGTAGTTACTCGCTAAGACGAGCGGGCGGGCGGGGTCGTCGAGACTCGGGCCGAGTACCTGTCCGATGGTCCCCGAGGAGAGCTCGACCCACGTGCCGCGCAAGTAGAAGCCAAACCGGCGGATGATCCGAATCAGTTCGGCTCGAGCATCATCTTCCGCGAACGAAGCGAGGGCTTGCTTGACGGCTGACGTCCAGTCGCACGGGAGCTCGATCGGTAGAGCGCAAATCCTCTTTGCCGCTCGCCAGAGCGAGAGATCTGCCTGCGTATAATCTAAAGCGATTTCACTCGGTAGCTTCGAGGCAAACTCGTGCTGCGCGCTGTCGTGATTCAGGGCTGATTCGCCGAGATAGCTGTGTTCGAGCACGGCGTCGAGCACGACCGCTCGCAGATTGCGGTGAAGTTCGGGAGAAGAGGATGTGTCGTGCATGCTCGCTACGATCAGGATCGCCTTGTACCGAGCCGCCGATATCTTGACCCCGGTTTGCGTCAAGAGCTCAGGGAGCCAGGCGCGGATGAGGGGTCGCTGCTGATCGAGGCAGGAGACGAGCTCGAAGAGTCGGTCAAAGTCGACACTCTGATCGACGACGAGAGCTTTGAGCAGTCGCTGCCAGTGGTTACTGATCAGGAAGAGCTCAGCCGGTAGGGCCACCGTAGCGCCCGGTGAATACCCCGGGGGACCGACCGCCGCTGTGCGACCCACCGCGATGTCAATCGGGTCGCTAGACCCCGTTAGTCGTTCGGATACGTCGACTGACTGCGACGGATTGGGTTCGGGGTCTGTCGACGCGGGTTCGGCCTCCGCAACCGGACTCAGTGCTCCCGGGGGCGCCTCTTGAGTCGCTTCGGATTCGGGCTCCGGAGGATCGGGCATCTCACACGCGGGTAACTCACTCGGGTGGCTCTGGGATAACTCCGCCAGAGCTTGAGTATGGACCGGGGCGCTTGGATCGAGTTCTTCCGGGTTCGCTTGCTCGAGTGGTTCACTAAACGAAAAGGATTCCGAGCTCGCGGACTTGAGGGGCTCGGTCAGTATCTCAGTCGGTTCCTCTCGAGCATCTCCCGCGGTCTCAGCTGGGCTGGCTCTCTTCGACGCCTCCTGGGCCGCCATGATGTCGAGGTCAGTTTCGAAATCGAGGCGAGCGAAGTCGAGCACTCCTGAGTCGATCGGTTTGGCTCCGACTTGAAACTCGAGAGTCGCCACCGATTCGACTTCGTCCCGGGGATCCGACTTGCCGTCGAGCAGCAGCGATTCCGACTGGAGATCGATCTCAAATTCCGTTTGTGACCTTTGGACGGTCGGCAC
>CAYZYD010000064.1:0-11469 GCA_964482505.1 uncultured Planctomycetia bacterium
TGGTCGTAGTCACCACCCGCCAGGACCTGTTCGCCCACCGCGACCCGGTAGTAAATCAGTGAATCAGAGGTAAAACCCGAAAGCGCGATTTCGTGGTCGACTTTAAAACTCGTCTCGACGACCGACATATTGAGATTGTCCGGCGAGGAGCCGTAGTCGACGCGACCGACCGAGGGAACCGAAGTTCGAAAACGAACCGTCGCCTCCGCGGTGGTGACGCGTTGGAGATAAGGGCCGCGCGTCAGCTCGACCGAATCGCTTGCGGTTAGCGCGAGATCAAACCCAAGATCAGAACTGAGCGGCGTCGTCTGGTGAACTTCGACCGCCAGCACATTGGTCCCCGCGACCAGCGCCCCGGCCGAGTGCAGACTCGCGTGAAAGAGCGACTCGTCTGAACCTTGGACATTGGAGAGAGCTGGGGTTTGGAAGCCGATCGGTATGAGAGGCGGCATGTTCGAACGGAGCAACTCGACACCGTTGAGATAGACCACGGCGCCGTCGTCGCGTTGCAGCTGGAGGAGGAGCGTCGTGTAGGCCGCGGGATCTGCGAGCGTGAACTCATGTCGAAAGTAGGTCGTCATGTGTTTGAGAAACGGAAGCAGGCCAAAGTTGACCGTAGTCACCACATCCGAATCGCCGTAGCCGAGCTTGGCGGGGCCCGCCGACCACGCCGAGTCATCGAAGGCGGGATCGTACCAGTAGGCACCGAGATCGGTCCCCGTGTCGAGGTATCGCCACGTCGCCCCCGTCGGGACGAGGGTCACGTCCGCGGCCAGCGCTAGACTGCCCCAACCGACGATCGAGACGAGGATCGTTAACCGCAGAATTCTCAACTGACCCATCACTCTCACCTCGCTTCGTTATGGTTGGCAGCCGCTAAAGCTATCGCAGCCGAGACTATCGTCGTTGGTCGGATCCTCCCCACAGCTCTCAAACGGCGTGGGCAGGAGCGGTCCGGTCCCCGAGAAGAGCACTTCGAGGAGAGCGATCGGGTCGGCGATTGAGATCGAACCGTCGTCGTTGGTGTCGAGGCTATCACGGCAGTTGGTGTCGAAGAGCCCCGGCAGAAAGAGAAAGTTGAGGAGATTGATCGCGTCGGCGAGATTGATCACGTCGTCCTGATTGATGTCTCCGCGCCGGAACGGGATCTCCTCGATATGTTCGATCGTAAACTCGTCGAGTATCTGTCCCGTCTCGGCGAGCATTTTCGCGTCGAGACGAGTTCCGTCAAAGTCGAGCACCAGCGAACCCAGACTGACGTAGTTCTCGGTCATGATCGGATGGTCGAGCGAACCCGACGAACTGATCTGACCCGACGAACCCACGACTGCGTAAACGGTCCCGTTGAGCGGACCACGACGCTTCCGGTAGATCCCCCCCTCGCCCGCTCGTCCTTTGCCCGAGTCGACGATCATATTGGGCGTTAACAAAAAGGAGAGGCCGTAGTGCTCGCGAACCAAGAAGGAACGCTCGTAGCCGTGACTATGCCCTCCGAGGATCAGATCGGCGCCGGCCGCTTCGAGGAGCGGATTGTAGACGGTTCGCATCTGAACCTGCTTCCACGAAGTATCCGAGTCGTGTGATCCTTTGGAATAGGGTGGATGGTGCCAGTAGGCGATGAGCCACTCTTGGTCGTGTTGCGCGAGATCTTCGATAAGCCAGTTCCACATGGCGCTACCGACGATCGCATTGACGTACTCGTAACTACTCATACAGACGAAATGGCAATTGCCGTAATCAAACGAGTAATACTGTTCGGTGCCCGAAGGGGCGCCCCCCGCCTCGCCGAATTCCGGCAGGGAGAAGATATCCAGATAGGCTGAATCTTCCTCGTGATTGCCGCGAGTCGGCCAAGTCGGACTCGTCCGCAGGAGGGACGGGTACATATCGAAGACAGCACCCTGGTACTGAGTGTCGGTCCCCGAAGAGTAGGCGTTATCGCCGAGCATCAACCAGAGATCGGTATGGGTGCCCGCACTGTAATTGAGGTATGCGTCGCGGACCATCTCCTGGGAGGGGCTCTGGGTCCCGGCGTCGCCAATCACCCAAACTCGAAACGGCGTCTCGGAACCGGATTCCGGGGCGGTGATAAAATAGGTATCGAGATCGCCACCCGTCAATGTCTCTCCAGGTCGACCGATCGAGTAGTAGTAGAGCGTGTCGGGTTCGAGGCCAGTGAGAAAAACTTCGTGCTCGGTCTTAAAGCTCGCTTCGTCGACGACAGTCGTGAGTGCACTCGGGCTATCACCAAACTGGACGCGCCCGCGAGAGAAGCCCTCGGTTCGCCAACGGATCGTAACGCTGTTCGGGGTGAGCTTCTGCAGAAAGGGACCGCGCGCCAGATTCAAGTCGGTCTGCGCTTCGAGCGACAGGTTGAAACCGAGATCTGAGCTAAAGGGACTACTCTGGTGTACTTCGACCGCGAGAACGTTATTGCCGCTTTGGAGCGCCTCGGGCGAGATCAGAATCGTATTGAGAAAGTCCTCGTCGGATCCCGAGACATTACCGGCGGCGGGCGTGAGAAAGTCGATCCCGAGGGGCGGCATATTGCTCCGCCCGACCTCCACCCCATTTAAGTAGATCACGGCTCCGTCATCTCGCTGGAGTGAAATGAGGAGACCCGTATATGCGTCGGGGTCGGCCACTATGAACGAGTGGCGGAAGTATGTCGTCATGTGTTTGAGAAACGGCAAAAGCCCGTAGCTCACCTCGGTCACGACATCCGAATCGCCGTACCCGAGTTTGGCGGGACCCGAGTCCCAGCCTGAATCGTCAAAGGTCAGGTGGCGCCAGACCGATCCTTGGTTGCTACCGTTGTCGAGATAGCGCCAAACCGATCCGAGCTCGACCAGGGTCTCCGCCTCTGAGACTTGCCCGACCGCGAATGCGAAAACAAAACCGAGAGTCCGAACCCAACTTGCACCGATCCACACGCGACACCTCCGACCATCCATCACGCCAAGCATTCATAAGGGCGAGGTTCACGGCTCTCGTTTCAAACCGCACCTGCGTTACCTTAGGAAAAGAACTCCTTGGAACCACGAGGAGATTGTCTCTAAGCGGCGTCGATTTTGGGAGCTTCAGACCGGAGGATAGAGAACTTCACGGTGATCTTTAGCGAGATTTCATAATCGATTGAGAACGATCGTCTCATAAGTTGACATCGTCCCCCGCGTCGAACTCAACTCCGCTAGTTTCGATACCGGCCCGCCGACAAAGCTCGGCAAAGACGCCATACCCTCCGGTCTCTCCATAGCGTGAATTTGAGATCGAACCGCATCCGCACGAGGGGGATCGTGTCTTGAGAAGTGCTCGCTGCGCCCCTGCCTCGATTGCGATCTCGAGGGCGCGTTCGGCGCCTCGACGAAACGCCGCCGTCACATCGTCACCCGCCTCGGTCACAACTCGAGCCCGATCTTCGAGAACGTCCTCACCAGTCCCCGACTCGCCCGCTTTTACGATATCCGCCGGAGGTCTCGGAGTACCGAGTCCGCCGAGCTCTTCGGGGCAGACTGGAATCCAAGAGCTACGCTCGCGCTCAAAGTCTTCGACGAGTTTCAAATTCGAGCGAACGATGGCGTTATACCGACAACGTCGCCCGAGCAGACAAGCGCTCACAACCGTGACCACGGGCTTCGTTTCAGTTTGAGCTGGGGTCGGCGAGGCCTCGGGGGAAGCGTTCCGCGCCGGGTTATTCCTTGGCAT
Organism: uncultured Planctomycetia bacterium; assembly: GCA_964482505.1. GTDB lineage: Bacteria > Planctomycetota > UBA8108 > UBA1146 > JAJFFE01 > CAYZYD01. The sequence continues at coordinate 3,706 of CAYZYD010000064.1, forward strand.
CGTTCTCCTCAGTCGGCGACGGCGTTTTCGAACCCGTCGCTTCGGTCGCTTGACGGTCGCGCCTTCGCGGGTCGGAACTCTCCAAATCATCCGACTTGTCGGGGCTCTCGAGACTTTCCGTGGCCCTTGGGCTCGCCTGCTCGTCTGCGCTTTCCGACTCTTCGTCGACTGGTTGCTTTGAACTGTCGGTCTCAGCGGGGAGATCGAGCTCCCGCGGCTTTGAGCTCGCGGACTTCAGGGCATTCTCAAGCTTTTGAGTTCCATGTGGAGGATGTTGCTCCTCCAGAAGTTGAGAACTCTGAGCCTCAGCCTCTTGACTATCCCCTTGGCTAGCAACCCGATCTTCCGTTCCGTCGGCGTGAGACCCCACCTCGACTCGAGCCGCAGACGCCGTAGACTCGGTCGCCACACTCACGGCTTCTTCCGAGTTTTCAACAATCTGATCTTGAGAGACCTCTTCGGTCTTGAGACGAGTCACCTCAGAAGTCGCGATGTCTTGGGTGACCTCACGGTCTGGAGTGTTCGCCTCTTGGTTTACTGGTTTCACCTCGCGGGTGGAAGCTCTAACCGGAGGCGCAGGGGCCGCGCCCGAATCGCTGGCAGCCCCGGGTACGAGACCGGAACCGGTGCCGTCGGATTTGAACTCTTGAGACCGCGAGTCGCTGAGCGGTCCCGAAGTGGGGTCCGATGTCCCCGAGCTCGATCGACTCGGTTCCGGATCTTGATAGCGATCGGTCACGATGCGGACCGAGTCTTTGAGCGACCGAATGAAAGGGAGGAGATCGACATACCCGAGGTCTTCAAAGACCTTGAGAACCTTCGGCTCCGGTAGAGTAAAGAACAGATCTCCCTCACGATCCTGCGCGGTTCGTGCGAGAGCGATCAAGCTGCTCGCAGCGGCGCTCGATAGAAACGAGAGCTGACTGAGATCGAACTTAAAGAAGAACTCTTCCCGCTCGATCCACTTTTCGAACTCGGATTCAAGTGCCTCGAGCGCACCGAGATTCAAGTCGCCACCTATAGCGATGTGGACGAAGCCGTCCGCTTCGAGGGTAGAAGTCACTTCGAGAGTGCTCAAGTCCGCATCCAATCTCCAAGAGTCGAGCCGTGGGCGCAGAGAGTGCGCTGGGTTATCGGCGAATGGAGCGCGCAAGAATCGGGGCTTCATTCGATGGGGTGGCGCAAGCCGTAGATCAGTGCTACATCGCAAGAGCGCGAACTCGCCCATTCACGCGAATACGCTTCCGGGGAAAGACAAGAGCACTCGTCTAGCGATCGCGGTCACGCCTCCCGGCGAATCACCACTAGTGTAATATCGTCTGAAGGCTCCGCGCCGTTGACGTGTGTTTGGACGTCCCCGAGGACCCGCTCGAGGATATCGGCCGCGGGGTGGCGGGCATTCTCCTCGACGATCGCGGTCAACCGCTCGGAAGTGTACTCGCGCCCCTCCCGGCTCATCGCTTCGGTGATGCCGTCGGTGTAGAGGATGAGCAGATCTCCAGGGTCGAGCGTCAGTTCGGTGACTTCAAGATTCTGTTCGAACTTCGTCTGGGGCATTCCGAGCGCCATTCCCGCCGGTTGGAGCGAGCGCACCCGCTGCTCGCGCTGCGAGCACCAAAGCGGAGGGTTGTGACCCGCTCTCAACAGCTGAATCGCCCCGGTCGTGAGGTCGATTTCGACGAGGGCGAGGGTGACAAACATCCCCCGGGTCATATCACGGGCGAGCGTGCGATTGACCTGGGTGAGCATCGCTTTGGGGCTCACACTCTCGCGAGCCGCCATCCGAACCAGACTCCGCGTCATCGTCATCACGAGCGAGGCGGGGATCCCTTTCCCCGCGACGTCGGCCACGACGATCAGGAGGCGTCCGTCCTCGCGCAGCAGGAAGTCGTAGTAGTCGCCACCGACCTCCTTGGCCGATTGGTAATAGGGCTTGACCTCATAGCCCGGCGTCTCAGGAACTCCGGTGGGGAGCAGCGAGGCTTGAATGCGCGTCGCGATCGAGAGCTCGCGCTCGAGCGCGCGCTGAGTCGCCTCCCGATCTTTGGCCTCGGCGAGTTTATCGGTCATTCGGTTGAAGGCCTCGGCGAGCAGTTCGAGTTCGTCTCCGCTTCGCACTGTCGATTTATGGTTGAGCTGGCCACTCGATACCTGAGCCATATCGTTCTTGAGAACTCGAACTGGGCGAGTCAAAAGCGCTCCGAGAAGAGTCACGATCGGCACCGCGACGAGCAGCGCCACGATGATCAACCAGGTCACGGTCTGCTCGAGATCACGCCTCAGAGATTCGATTTTCTCGGCACTCAGAAAAACCCGCAAGAGACCCGCCGGTTGACCATCGGCCAAGATCGCATGTTCGTAAGAGCGAGCTCGACGTCCCCCGAGATAACCGTCAAAGATCGTAACTGCGGCCGTTTCGTCTTCGGGAAGCTCGAGGGCGCGTTCGGCGCGGAGTCGGATATTGCGACTCCGGCGGTCACCCTGGCTCGCGATGGCTACGAACTGTTCACCCGAATCGTCGATCACGAGTAGATCGAGAAAATCCTTGTCCTTGAGCTCGTCTAGAAGTCGATTGAGTCGCTCGGTGAGCTTATGCTGGGCGGCAGCTTTCTCGCTCGCGGGCGCCTTGGAGAGCCAAAAGGGCTCGATCGTATTCGAGAGAATCAGGGTGGTCGAGATACCCCGAGTGTTGATCTGTCGGTCGACAGACTCGAGAGCGAGGTCGAGCGTGAGCCGGCGGACCACAAGGATAAAAACGACGAGAATCACAGCGGTAACGACGGCATATTTGATCGCGATCGGGATATAGAGCCGGCTGCGGGAAGGAGACGCTTTACGGAGATCGGTAGCGGCCCGACTCGTCTGGACTCGGGCAGGCGGCGACGAGCGAGGCCCTTGAGCGTCGGGCGCGGGGCGGGGTCTCGGGCGAGGGGCGACCTTACCTTTTCTCGTCAAAGGAGTATCCTCAGCGTCTTCACTCTCGAACCCCTCCGTCTTTCAAGGACCGACCCGCAATTCCTGCACAGCACAGTGGCTTGTCGACACCCTTCGCTCCTGTCGACACGCTCGCCCTTGGCAATAAAGTCGGTCTGGACTTACACCGTTTCCGTGGAAGTTACCGCGCCCGACCCGTTTTGCCAGTTTTAACATGGTCGCGTGACTTCACCACCAAACGATCACCCAACCCTCGCTCTTTCGGGGAAGGCTCTCGCGCTTGGCTCACAACCCTCGAACCGACCTGATCTGGGTCGTGGCCGCCTGCCGCTTCTTCGAGGCGATTGCGATCGCGATGCTGATTCCCGTGCTGCCGATCTTCCTCTCGACCCTCGCCCCCGAGGTTGAGCTCTTCGGGCTCCTCGATCGGCTCGCGGAGTCTTCAGCCGAGGCTAAGACCGCGGTACTCTTCTCGGCCACCGGCTTTGCGATGGCGCTCGTCCAGATCTTTTCGGCGCGGCTCTCAGATGCGGTCGATCGACGCAAAGTGTTTGTCCTGGTCGGAATGCTGGCGGGATCGGCCTGCTCACTCGCACTGATCTTTATCGACAGCTACGGCCAACTCCTCGCAGTCCGAGTCGCCCAGGGACTCGCACTCGGAATCACCTTTCCCCCGCTGATGGCGATCGTCGCTCGCTACGCCCCGGTCGGTCGCGGAGGCTCAACCCTCGGGATTTACACGACTATTCGGTTGATAGGATTTGCCAGCGGCCCGCTGGTCGGAGGCTTCGTCTCCGAGCTCGGAGGCTACACGGCGGTCTTTACGACCTCGTTCACGCTGCTCGTCCTTTCGATCGGTCTCGTCGCGTGGTTCGTCCCCGACCCGCGCGAGACAACCACGGAACGAACCAAAACTTCCAAGCGTCCACCCCTCGCTGCGATCTCGTGGAAGTTTCGGCTTCTCGGGAGCGCGGTCTTTCTGATGATGGTCGGAGTCAGTGCGATCATCACCCTCTTCCCGACCTATAAAAGCGAATACGGGGCGACTCAAGAAGAACTCGGTTGGATCTTCAGCGCCTTCCTCGGTGCGCGCTTTCTCTTGCAATATCCGCTCGGTAGGCTCGGCGACCGATTCGATAAGAAGTTACTGCTCCTCAGCTCGCTGCTTCTCTTCTGTCCGGTTGTCACTTTGCAAGGATTCATCCGCGACCTCGACGACCTGTTGATTCTGCGGGTGATACTCGGGGTCGCGGTGGCGGCGATCAGTTCCTCGGTTTCGGGGATCGCCGCCGAACGGAGCGAGCCTGGAAACCGAGCCCGGGTGATGGGAACCAACACCTTCTCATTTTCACTCGGAGTTGCCGTCGGACCTCTCCTCACCGGCGTCTTGACGGACGCCCGCGTAGCCTTTGCGATCCCGGGCAGCTTGGTTCTGGTCACGGCTCTCTTGATTGCAACCCAACTCGAAAGCGATCGAGCCTTTGCCGAGAACAAAATTGAAGATCCCGATCTCGAGGGACGGGTGGTACCGGTCGAATCGGGCTGAACCGGTCCGCGGGACGCTCGTCTAAAGAGTTCGCGTCAATAGGGTCACCGTCACGAGGAGACCTGCGTAGAGTCCCGCCACAAGGTCGTCGACGAGGATCCCGAGCACTCCTCCCACGCGCTCGACACGGCGGATGCCGAGCGGTTTGGCGATATCAAAAATCCGAAAGAGGACAAAGGCGAGCAGAAGTCTCGGGTAAGTCACCCCGTACCAAGCGAGCGGAGCGAGCGAGAGCCAAAAGCCCGCGCACTCATCGATGACGACGCTACCGGGGTCGATCTCTTTTGCTTCGATCTCTTCAGCAGGCAAACCCGCGTCGGCCTCGCCCGAATCACGGCTCTCCGACGAATAGGTGCGTCGGATCCAGGGACCCAAGAGTAGATTGATCATCGAGGCGCCCGCGACGAGCCCGATCCAGATACTCGGGTCAAAGCCACTCAATTCGTGGATGGCGATCACCGTGAGAAGGGCCGCGAGCGTGCCAAAGGTCCCCGGAGCGACCGGCGCGAGTCCGCTGCCGGCATAGGTGGCGGCGAAGCGACAGAGTCCGTCTCGGAAGCGGGCCGTCGCCACCGGGCTCACGGCTTCGAAACGACGTCGACCCCGCTCTTGAGCGAAGCCGCGACGTACTCGAACGCAGAACCGACCGTGACAATCACCGTCGCAAATATCAGACACCAACAGGCGACGTATCCGACGGTCGCGAACTGCGAGTCGACGCCTTCGAAGTTGGCTTGATAGAGCAGTACCGTGGTGACACAGATCGACTGGAGCACCATCTTCGCCTTACCCACCCAGCGAGCCCCAAAGGCGACGCCTTGGCTCTCGAAGTAGGAGCGCAGGCTCGTGACGAGGAACTCGCGCGCGATCACGGTAACGGCAAACCAAGGTTTGATCAGAGTCGGGGCGATCGAGATCAGATAGACGAGTGCGCCACAGATGACAATCTTGTCCACGAAGGGGTCGGCGATGCGACCAAAGGTAGTGACCATTCCCCACTTGCGAGCGAGGTAGCCGTCGATCCAATCGGTCGCCACGCAGAGTGCAAAGACGATCGCCGCAAAATTGAGGAAGAGGCTGCGGCTCCCGAGCACGTGCGTCCCAACTTTCGAGTGGTCTTCGAGCGAAAGCAACACAAAGAGAAGGGTCGCGATCACAAGGCGAGCGACGGTGATTTTGTTGGGTAGGTTGAGCCAGGTAGGGCTTGTCATCGTGTCCGTCGAGCGCGTAGAGGTCAGCAGTGGTAGGAGGAAAGGGCAGCGACTGGTTATTCAAGAAGAATCCCCAGGTCGAATCAAGTCTCGGCTGTTCGCTCAGCTAAAACCTCGCCCGTGAGATCGTAATCTTCGACCCCCGAGATCTCGACCGAAAGAAACTCGCCGGGTCGGCCGCATTCGGCGGGTAGGTAGATGCGTGAATCGATCTCAGGAGCCTCGGCGTAGCTCCGACCGTAGAGGCGTCCGCTCTCTTCGCAGACTCCATCGACGAGAACCTCGGTCGTCTGCCCGACTCGCGACGCGTTCCATTCAAAGGCGATCGGTTGCTGGACGCCCATCAAAGTTGCGAGCCGCGTCTCTGCGACTTCGGCAGGTACCTTATGCTTGAGACGGGTCGCGGGAGTCCCATCTTCGTCCGAATAGGTAAAAGCGCCGACGCGCTCGATCCGGTAGTCGCGGACGAAATCGAGGAGTGCTTCAAACTCGGCGTCGGTCTCACCCGGGAAACCGACGATGAATGTCGTGCGCAAGACGAGATCGTCGATCCGCTCGCGCATGCGATCGAAAAGCGCTTTGGTGCTCGCTTCGCCCATGCGCCGCCCCATTCGACGCAGGGTTTTATCTGAGATGTGTTGGAGTGGCATATCGACGTAGGGAATGACTCGGGGTAGATCCGCGACCGCCTCGATCATCGCATCTGAGAACTTGTAAGGGTAAGTGTAGAGCAGCCGGATCCAGTGAACTCCTGGGACTTCGTTGAGCTTCTCGAGAAGCCGCGGGAGGTGAAAGCCCCCGTCGAGATCGTAGCCGTATGAAGTGAGGTCTTGAGAGATGAGATTGATCTCGCGCGCCCCCGAGTCGACGAGCTCGCGCACTTCGTCGAGGACGATCTCCTCGGGTTTTGACCGGAACCGACCGCGAAACGAGGGGATCGCGCAGAAGGTACAAGGATTGTCGCAACCTTCGGAGATCCGCAGGTAGGTCGAATGGGGCGCGGTCAGCCGGAGACGCGATCCTTCGGAGTAGGCCGGGTGCACCGGCGGGGCCACTTGAAGCGGCTTGAGTCGCCGTTCGGGGTCGACGAGTTCGTCGAGCAGCTTCGCTACCCGGGGATACTCGGAAAGCCCGACGATGAGATCGATCTCGGGGATCTCTTTGAGGAGTTCTTCGGGATATCGTTGACCGAGGCAGCCCGCCACGACGATCTTCTTACCCGAGTCCTCCTCCTTGTAATCGGCGAGCGCGAGGATCTCGCCGATCGACTCCTCCTTGGCACTTTCGATAAATGCGCAGGTGTTGACCATCAAGACGTCGGCAAGCTCGGGATAGGGGGTGATCTGGTAGCCGACTTCGCCGAGTCGACCCAGAATCACTTCCGAGTCGACGAGGTTCTTGGGACAACCGAGGCTGACCATATGAACATTGAGCGGGCGCAATGAGAGTCCTTCTATTGGAGCAGAGTTGGGGGAGGAGCACCGCTTCGGTGGGTCCTCGACCCGAATCCTACTCGGTGGGTTGCAGGTCGAGAACTGAAAGTCAGGCGGAGTGTAGGCTCTCAGTCGGGTCGCTTACTGCATCTTGTGGTTGACGCCGCCGGGTCGGCAACACCGCCGGGTCGGCAACGGAGCCGCGTCGGCAACACCGCCGGGCGTCGACCGAGTCTCGTTCAATCGGAGTCGTCAGCAGACCGGTCACGGCGGCTTCGGCGCAACCGCCGGACCCAGTGTGGCTCGCGCAGCCGGTAGGCGATTCGGCGTTGGGCCCACTCGAAGAACTCTTCAAAGACCGCAGTCACATAATCCGCTTCGAGCCGGACGGCGCGAAGCGGTTCACCGACCCGGCACCAGATGATCTCGAGCTCGTCACCGTCGAGACGGCGGACCGCCCGGTAACCGTCGAAAGTCTCCAGACCTTCGAGCCAGATGTAACGGTCGACATGGACGTGGTCGGGGATCCGTTCGTCTGTCTCTTCCTCGGCTCGCTGCCAGACATAGCGATAGAATGCCTCGCCGGAGAGATCGTCGGGAAGCCCTTCGCCGTCGCAGAGCGGAGTGGCGAAAGTCGAAT
>CAYZYD010000065.1:0-11454 GCA_964482505.1 uncultured Planctomycetia bacterium
TTCTATCGAGTTGGCCTCGAGTGTTGATCGAGTGGTTGGCCGACATCTACGGGAACCGACCCAGCGAAGAGACCGTCCGCTGGGGCGAGCTGATCGTTCAAGAACTCGAGCGTTGGCAGCAGATCGCACTTCTACCCGCTGAACTCGATCGCCCGTTTACCGCCGTCGAGTTTCTGACACTCTTTCAAAAGTCGATTTCCGCGGTCACGGTCCCCCACGAACCCGATCCGCAGGCGAGCGAACTCCTCGGCTGGCTCGAGCTCGCCTTTGACGACGCGCCCGAACTGCATGTGGTCGGGGCCCAAGAGGCTTGGATCGCTAACTCGCCGAATCCGTCGTTTCTCCCCGAAGGCTTGCGCCGGGAGCTCGGTCTGCGAACCCGACGAGATCGCCTCGCCCAAGCCCGCTTCCTCGCGGCCGTGATCGAGACCAGCGGGCGCGATGTCCACTGGTACACCACACGAATCGGTCTCGATCGCGACCCGGTGTTCCCCTGTTCGTTTCTCTTCTCTCGAAGCGCAAAGAAAACCGCCCAGCGCTGGCTCGATCTCTTGACCGAAGCTTCGAACCCCGAGGCCGCGAGCCCTGGCCCGGAGGCGGCACCGCATGAATGGACCTTCGAAGAGCCCAAGGTTGAGTTTGACGATGCTGGGCTGGCGTTGAATGCGATGTCCGTCACTGGATTCCGGGACTACCTCGCCTGCCCTTACCGATTCTACTTAAAGCATGTCCTCAAGCTCCGGCCCCTCGGCGAGGAGCCGAGCGAGCTCGATCCTCTAGCGTTCGGAAGGACCGCCCACGATGTTCTCGAGGCTTGGGCGACTTCGCCCCAGAAGAACGAAAGGTCTGCAGCCCGCATCGAACGCTGGCTCGGTCGACGCCTCGATGATGTCGTTCGTTATCAATTCGGTCCCCGCCTCTCCCCGCTCGTCGCGCTCCAGGTCGAGCAACTTCGGCTTCGTTTCCGAGCCTTTGCGCACTGGCAGGCCGAGCACCGTCGGCGCGGTTGGGAGACGATTGCGGTCGAACTCAAGGCTGAGAAGGTGCCCTACCTCGTCGACGATCGACCCTTTTTCGTGACCGGCCAGATCGATCGCATCGACTACAACTCACGCGAGCGGGTGACGGCGCTTTTCGACTACAAGACCGGTGAACAGGCCACCCCACCCGATCGCGCCCACCGCTCCAACTCCAAGTGGGTCGATCTGCAACTCCCGCTCTACTGTCATCTCGCCCGGGCTCTCGGTTACCGCGCGAATCTTCGCCTCGGGTATATCTGCTTGCCGCGCTCTCTCGAGAAGATCGGAGAAGCCTACGCTCCTTGGTCACCAAGCGATCTCGCCGCGGCCGACGAAGTGGCGCAATCGGTGGTCCGGGCGGTCCGCGAGGGGATTTTCACCCCGCCCAATCCCCGCTATCGAACCTCATTCGACGAGTACCGAGCTCTCGCTCGAGGTTTGAAGTTATCCCCGGCAAACGGGGCCTCGTAGTGATCGAGGCGACGAAGACCCACCACGTCAGAGTGCGAGCTTCGGCGGGCTCGGGGAAAACTTACCGCCTCACCCAGCGGATTCTCGAACTACTCGCGGCCGACGTCCCCGCCGCCAAGATTCTCGCTTCGACGTTCACGAAGAAGGCGGCGGGCGAGATCCTCGAGCGACTCCTACTCAGGCTCGCGCGCATGACACTCGGCGAGGATCTCGAACAAGCGGCCGGGCTCGGTCTTTCCCCCGAACGCGCGGGAGATCTGCTCGCCCGCGTCACCCAAGAACTAAGCCGGCTCCGGATCGCTACGATCGATGCGTTTACGGTCGAAATCGCCCAGAGCTACGCGATTGAACTCGACCTCGTCCCCGAGTTTCGCCTCGCCGACGAGTGGGCTGAAGCAGAGCTCCAGTCCCAAGCGCTCGAGTCACTCTTCGAGCGCGATGGACCCGACCCCGACTCGGCTCTGACGTTGCTCCGCCTTCTCAACAAGGGCGAGGTACCGCGCTCCTTCCGTCGCGAGCTTCTCAGCGACCTGAGCACGTTTTACCGGATCTATCTCGAAGCACCCGACCCCAACCGCTGGGCCGCTCTCAGCCAAGATCCGCTCGGCCCAACTCCAAACTTGGATCGCGTGCTATCGCGGCTTGGCAAGATCGAAATCCCGAGAGCCCAGAACGGTCGACCTCTCAAACACTGGGAACGATCGATCAGCCAACTGAGAGAGCACCTCGGCCGGGGAAACCTGCAACCGCTCATCCGAATGACCCTCGTCGAGAAGATCGCCCGGGGCGAAGATGAGTTCGCCCGCGCACAGATCCCGACCCCGTTCCGGCGACTTCTCAAGCCTCTCGTCGATTACGTCCTGCGTTGGGAACTCGATCATATCGCCAAGCAGACCCGCGCGACTCACGACTTTCTGTCGCGCTATCACCGTGAACTCGAGCGGGTCAAAGCGAGCCGAGCGATTTATACCTTTGAGGATCTCACGCACCGTGTCGCTCAGGCCCAAAAGAACCAACAACTCGAGGAGCTCTCCTTCCGACTCGACGGGCAGATCGACCATCTCCTGCTCGATGAATTTCAAGACACCAGTCGTGACCAGTGGAAGATCCTCGCTCCGATCGCCGAAGAGCTTAGCGCTTACGGTCCCGAACGATCCATCTTCGTCGTCGGAGATCCCAAGCAGTCGATCTACGGGTGGCGAGGTGGCGTCCCCGAAATTCTCGACTACCTCGATCGAGACCTCCCCCAACTGTCCGACGAGCAGTTGGAAAAGAGCTATCGCTCGAGTCCCGCGGTGATCGAGGCCGTCAACACGATCTTTCGAGAAGATAACTTGCTCGCCGCCCTCGACGAGGATCCTGAGACCGTCCGGGCGTGGAGTTCAAACTTCGCAGGGCACGCGACGGTGGTCGAAAAACCGATCGGTTACGTTTCGCTCGTAACCGCCCCAGACCAAGATAAGTCAGCCCCCGGGGACGACTCGGTCTTGATCAAGTCGGCCCAGCTCGTCAGCGATTTCGTTGACGACGCACCCGACGCCTCGATCGGAGTGCTTTGCCGGCGAAACCATACGGTCGGCCGAGTCATCGGCTTGCTTTCAGAACTCGGGATTCAAGCATCCGAGGAGGGAGGTAATCCGCTCACGGACTCGGTCGCCGTCGAGCTCTTTCTCGCGCTGCTTCGGTGCGTCGATCAACCGAGCGATTCGATTTCGGAGTTTCATTGGAAGTCGGGGCCCTTTAGCCGCCAGCTCCTCCCCGATCCCGACGGGTGGCTGCGCTGGCTAAGCCAACTTTCGAGTCAGCTTCTCGAGCGCGGCTACGCGCAAACTCTGACACAGCTCATCGATCGAGTTTCCGGCTCGCTGCCGACCCGAGACCTCAACCGCCTCGACCAGTTCATCCTGCTCGCGGCTCAATACGAGGGTGAGGGGCGCCTCTCAACTCGACCGCTCGACTTTGTCCACTACGCTCTGGCGCAGCGAGTAGAAAATCCGGACAGCCACCCAGTTCGGGTCATGAATATCCACCAATCGAAAGGTCTCGAGTTTGATATCGTCGTCGCCTGTGAGCTCGATCAGAGCATCTTCGACGGACACAACGCCCTTCTCACTCTGCGCGAAGATCCGATGCACGCTCCGCTCGCGGTCTACCGGAGCGCCGCCGAAATCGTGCGAAATCAGGACGTGGGCTTTGCTGAGGCGAGCCATCAAGATCGGGCGGCACAGATTCGCGAAAGCCTGTCGCTCCTCTACGTCGCCTTAACCCGCGCGAAACGTCAATTGACGATGGTCGTGCACGCCGCCCCGAAGCAGAGCAGTCTGCCGCGCACGTTTGCCGGGCTTATCCGAAGGGCACTGGTCGGCGAAACTGGCGCGGCCCCGGCGAACGCTCTCTTGTTTGAGTCGGGTGAGCGACTCGCTCCGACTTCCGAGTCAAGGACAGCGAAACGCTCGGGGCGCCGCCAGAAGGTTCGAGTCGGGCGCGTGAGCGACCGAGCGAAGGCCGAGCGAGTTCGACTGACGCGCGAGACTCCAAGCCATCTCGAAAGTGAAAACCCACTCCGCGGACCACTCGCTTCGCCCTTTAATCCCAAATCGCTGGAAGCTCAGATCCGAGGACGAGCGGTCCACGCCGCTCTGGAACTCATCGAATGGCAATCCGACGATAACCCGAAAATCGACCTCCCTGTCGATGGCCCAGGCCTTGGTGAAGCGGTGACGCGCGAGGTCTTCACACGAACTGGGGTGCTCGAGACTCTTCGCGAAACGGGCGTCTTCTCCGACTCCGAGCTCGAAGAGTATGAAGCGAGATTGAGCTTCAGGGTAGAGCGAGAACTGCCATTTTGTCGGCGCGAAGGATCCCAATTCATAAGTGGGGTCGTCGACCGGGTGGTTCTGGTCGAGCGAAACGGGGCTCCCGCGGCGGCCCAGATCGTCGACTTCAAGACTGACCTGATCGATCGAGATGAGATCAAATCACGGGCCGACCTTCACGCCCCCCAGCTCGAGTTCTACCGACGCGGACTCGCGAGCCATTTCGGGCTCGCCGCCGATCGAATCGCGCTGAGCCTCGCCTTCATCACGCCGGACGCCTGTCTGCATTGGCGCTGATACCGAGCGATCTCTTGGGGCCGCGCAGCTGACCTGTTATGGTAATAGCGTCACCCTATCCACCCCATTGAGCCAATCCTCGCCGGCTTCGAGCGAGCTGCGGAAACTGTCGCATGCTGGGACCGCGCCAGAACTTTGGCGTCACCTGTTCTATTAGGTGTTCGTGTCATCAGGCTCTTCGACGGCCGCCTCTTCCAAGTTCGACGAGAGGCCGAGAATGAGTTTCGACCCAGGGGAGGCACCGAAAGGCTCTCCGGGCGTAGATGCGCGGGCTCTCGCAGCCAGGCTCACTGTCTGCTCTCAACCGCCTGAGCCGAGACTTGCTGAATCAGAAATCAGACCGGGCGGGCTGCGAGCATAGGCTGCCCGGGACCTCAGGAAAGTGCGGCTCGGCCTCAGAGTCTTTTGTCGAGAAGGGACCCCTTGTGTTAGAGAAGCTGATTCCCATTCTGCTGCTCGTGGTCGGCAGTGTCGTCGGAGTCGCGGTCCACCGGTTGACCGATTCTTCAGACCCCGTGCCTCGTTCACGGCCCCTCGCTGATGTTCACGCTGAGGTGGAGAGTGATCCCACTCCCTTACCAGCGGCGCGCGAGCGTGATCCCGACGCCTACCGCAGCCTTGAAGGTCTCCTGACCTCCGTCGATTGGGCTACGACACTCGGTGACCTCGACCAAGAAATCGTGGGAGAACTCAGCGATCCCGAGGGGAACCCATTGAGTGGGGTGCGGATCGTCGCTTCAGCGTACGACCTTCCGAACTCGCTGAAACGACTCGATCCTACCGAAGTCGCACTCGATTCTTATCTCGAGCGAGAGGCGATGCGCTTTGAGGCGCGTCAGCGACTCGAGCGGGAAGCGGTGACCGACGAAGCTGGTAACTTCACGTTCTCTCAACTCTTTGAGGGCCGCTATCTGATTCAATCTCAAACCGACCAGCTCTACATCAAACCCTCATATGCACGAGCCGGGGCTACTCTTAAACTGATCGCGGTTCCCGGGGCGGCGATCGAAATCGAGTTGACCGAGAGGGGAGCGAGATTCCAAGAACCCGTCACCGTGATCCTTAGCGTTTTTCAACCCGAAGAAAGTGTCGCCTCGAGCCCCAAATCGCGCCGGGTCTTGATAAAGAGTAACTTTAGAGAGAGCAAGATGCGATCCGACCAGATTCGAATCGGTTGGGACTCCACCAAACGTCGCCACATCGTCCCCTTGGATAGGAATCGACTTTCGGTCACGGGAGATTTCGAGGCGGGACCGATCGAGATCGAGCTCAATCCGACGGGAGTGACACGGGTCGAAGCCGAAATCATGAGAGCGACGAAGCTCACAGGGCGCGTTCTCTACGCCGACAGGACTCCCCTGAGACGTGGCTGGGTCTGGCTCTTACCCGCCTCTGGAGACATACCAACTCCCGAAAAACTCGTAGACCATCCCGAAGTCAAACGGGAAAGCGCCAACCGAGGACGGACTTTTGAGTTTAGAGCGCTCAAGCCAGGAAAATATTGGATCGGCTTCGGATCCGATCACCAGAAACCCGATAGGGTGGAGCCTATCGAGTTAGTTGGGTTGCTACACCGTGATTTCTTTCTCGAGCGCGAGGTTCGGGATCCGACCCTTGTGATCGAGGTTTCAAGTCCCGAGCAGAAGAGGCTCGAACTCCAATTCGTCAATTTGCAGCTCCTCACGACACCCCCCCAGTGGGAGAGTCCAGAAATCGAATTTGGCGCTGACCGTCAGAATCTCATCTTTGTGTCGAGCGACTTCGAAAGGGCTCTCTCCAAGGCTGGTGCGAATACGGATCTCAAACTGACCTACGGCGTCACCGGATACGGTAATGGCGAGTGGCAAGGAGCCGCCAATACACGTTCGATTGAGATCGAGCTCGAAGCACCCGGCTACGTCGACGTCACCATAGAAGACAGCGCGGTGGCTCCCGCCGCTCGTCCTCTTTTGACCGTCAACGCTCGATTAGCAAACTCAAACTTTGGGAACACTAATCAATTTGAAAATACAGATAAGGTGAGAATCGGCCCTCTCAATCCGGGTGAGTATCTGATCGAGCTCGGAATGAAACTCAAGGCGCAACACTATAGCGAGATAGGCATTGTCACCGAACGATTCCAAGTCGTTTCGGGCGATAACTCGGTAGAATTGATCGCTCCTCCAATCTTCCCGGTCGAAATCACATTCCCTGAGAAATTCGCGGGCACTAGCTTCAATCTCAAACGAGATGAAAAAGAAGCGTCGGGACTTCACGATTCGATTCCACCCGAGGCGATCGTGAGATTCCCAGGGCTCCCGGCGGGAAGGTATCAGCTCCAGCTGATGACTGGAATGGGGGTCGAGCTGATGTCATTCGAGGTCATCGGGCCGACCCAATTCGAATTCGAAGCGCAAGCCGTCAACGCACTCGAAGTCTCGATCTACGACGACAAGGGGACTGCCTTTCAGCTCGGATTTCGCGACGGCGATCTGGTAGTCGCGATCGATGGTGTTGAGTTTGAAAACATGAACGAACTCCAGACTCAGTTTGCGATGGCGATGAGCAAAGAGGAGATCACCCTCGGCATCGATCGGCGAGGCCGACGAGTCTCGATCAAGATCAAGCCAAAAGAATTGATGGGTAATCAGGGGAATCTCGGCGCCAACCTCGAGCCGGCCCAGCGATAGGAAGCTGACATGAAATACTTAGCCCTACTCTTCCTGATCGCCGGCGGAGTCCTTGGCTACTCCGTTTCGAGCGTGATGAGTCCTCGTCGAGCCATGAATCATCCCAAGACCGAAGATTCGAACATCGCTGCGTCCTCTAACCGGGATTCGTCCCACGAAGCGGTCACACCGGTCGAGCCGGAGCCAGCGGTCTCGGACACCGTCGCCAGCGACCCGGGCGATCCCGCCCCGCCCCAATTTGGTCAGGTCGTTAGAAAACTCTATCCCGATCAAGAGATCCCGACTTACCAGGGAGAAATCCGGGGTCGGATTTGCCTAAAGGACCAGACTCCGCTGCCGGGTATCGAACTCGTCGCGACGAGCAAAACGTGGCGCCGGCGCCCTCGGGCCAAGGCTTCCGACTTGTCGGAGCATCTCAAAGACTCGGTCAAGAGTTATCAAGGCACGCGCGCCGCGAAAACCCGGGCGACCACTAACGAGGCCGGCGAATTTGTTCTCCAAGGAATCCAGCCTGCCGATCCCTATTGGGTCACCCCCAGGCATAAAGACTACGAATTTGAACTTGTCGGCCAGACGAGCAACGAAGCGTTTGCCGGTGATCTTCTCGAGTACTGTGCCCACCCCAAGGGGACGGTGATCATCGACATTCAGGGCGCGGCCAAAGCCGCAAGTTGGGAAGTTCGGTGCCGCAGAGAAAATCAGGGTTGGGATCGCTATCTCACCTGGACTCCAAAAGCGAGAGAACACCGGCTTCGTTCGGGTCGCTACACCATCTACGCAGTAGCTGGCGACTACAAAACCGACAAGAAAGTGGTCATCGTCAACGAGCCTGATAAGCCTGTAAAAGTGGATCTCGAAGTAACCGCCCGTCGTGGTATCCGCGGCAAGGTCGTCTACGAAAACGGTGAAGCTCTTAACGAACGATCGAGCTTCATTCCCGAGCTCCGCGTCTTGATCAGTCCGGTCAGCAGCGCGAGCGAAGCGGACCCTAGTGTCCTCGCGCAAGCTCGTGACGATGGCAGCACTGGAAGCAACGGGACCTTTGAGAGGCTAGACCTCGAACCGGGAACTTATCTCATCGGGGTTGAGCGTTTGCGCGGGCGAATCGAGGATTTTCGAACCGTAGAGGTCAGCGACGAGGTCGTCGAAATCGAGCTTAGGCTCCGCACACCCGATCCGAGCGAGGTTGTCCGATTTCGGGTTACAAGCGAAACGGGCGAAGCGATCAAAGTCCAAAGTATTGAGATCCGTTTTGAGACGACCACCGGCGGGGAGACCATCGAACACCAAGTCCTTAATCGAGAGCCAGGAGAGATCTCTCTGCTTGTCGCCGATGGTTTTTGGACCGCGCTCGAGAGTCCTAGGATCGAACTCAAAGCGACCCTCGACTTTGAGAACTATGGATCCAAGCGAATCTCTGTTGAAGGGCGAGTTACCGATGTAATCGTTCGGCCGCCCGGAGGACTCTTGGTGACCGTCACCAATCCTCCCTCGGACCTCGCCGTCATAGGGACCTTGACGCCGGTTACTACCGAAACGAGCGAAGGGGTCGTCAATTTTTTTCAATCTCTCGACAATACCTCAGAGGTCGCACTCGTAGACGGTCAGATGACTCTGGGGCCCTTCGAGTCGGGAGAATACGATCTCGAGATCTCGGTCAAAGCGGGTAGCTGGGAGCGGCAAACTCTCGTAAGTGAGCGTCTCTATCTCAACCCCGGGCAAAATCTCTACAATACGACACTGCCGCCACTCTACACGGTGAGCGTCGATTTTGGGGAAGGCGCGGGCATGGCGACTATCCTCAATGTCGAGCAATTCGGTTTTCGAGGTAATCGAAACTTCGATATTGAATCGGGCGCTCCGGCCAAGATCGAGAATCTCCCCCCGGGTAAGTACTGCATCCAGCTCATGCGCCCCCCTGAGATGACCTACATGGATATCACGGTCTCGGGAAATCAGACCTTCACCTACGAGCCGAGCCCGCTCAACGCACTCCGAGTCGTTGTCCGCGATGAGAGCTCGACCTTAGCAGAGCTCGGTTTCCAAAACGGCGATTTGATCGTCGGCGCTGACGCCTCGCGCTTCCAGAATGCGATGCACCTCCAGACCGCTCTCATGCGGATGCAATCCGAACCCGAGCTGACCCTTCTCCTCGAACGGAACGGATCCGAGGAGTCGCTGCTTGTCAAGTCGCAGCGCCTCTTCAAGATCCTCATGAAGGGCGGAGCTAGCGGTTTATTGCCTGGAACTCAGACTCAAAAATGAGTCTCTACACGACGGCCCCGTGGCCTAAATTGGGGTCCTCTTGGCTCGACTTCGTGCGATAATGGAGACGGGCGCGGGGGAAATACCCGAGCCTCGCCCGAACCTGAACTCAACCTACTCACGAAGCAATCGCTAACGGAAGAGTCGGCTCGCGAGGGCGCGATCAACTCGTCAATCTGTGGGTTAGTTGCCCGGTGAGTTCAGTTGCCAGTGAAAGTAGGACTGATTATGCATGAGCAATCCCATAACTCTGATCGAAACACGTCTGCAACGGATCCGTTTCGTCTCAAGGTCGGCTTGGCCGAGATGCTTCGCGGTGGTGTCATCATGGATGTCACCGATGTCGATCAAGCTCGCATCGCCGAGGAAGCAGGCGCGGTGGCCGTCATGGCCCTCGAACGCGTTCCCTCAGACATTCGCAAGGAGGGCGGCGTCGCCCGCATGTCGGCGGTCGAGATGATTCAAGAGATTCAGAGTGCCGTCTCGATTCCCGTAATGGCGAAAGCGAGGATCGGGCACTTCGTCGAGGCGGAAGTGCTCGAAAGCCTCAAGGTCGACTTTATCGATGAGAGCGAAGTTCTCACGCCCGCCGACCCCCACTACCACATCGACAAACAGCGCTTCAAAGTACCTTTTGTCTGCGGCGCCACCAATTTAGCGGAGGCACTGCGACGAATCGGTGAAGGGGCCGCGATGATCCGCACCAAGGGGGAAGCGGGCACCGGTGACATCACGGAAGCCGTTCGGCATCTCCGGGCGGTCCACGCCGAAATCCGGCGGCTGCACACGACTCCCGACGAAGAGCTGATGACGATCGCGAAGGAGATGGGAGCTCCGTACCACCTCGTCTCGTACGTTCAGAAGGAGGGGAAGCTCCCGGTTCCCAACTTCGCCGCGGGTGGCGTCGCGACTCCCGCCGACGCCGCGCTCTGCATGAGACTCGGAGCTGAAGCAGTCTTCGTCGGCTCGGGGATTTTTAAATCACAGAACCCGGTGGTGACGGGCACTGCGATTGTGCGGGCGACCGCGCAGTACCGAGACCCTGCGGTGATCGCTGAAGTGTCCCGAGGTTTGGGAAGTGCCATGGCCGGCATTCAGGCGGCGAGCCTCGCTCCGACCGAACAGTTGCAGAACCGAGGCTGGTAGACTCGTGATCTCGGGCGATCGATCGAGGCCGTCGGTGGACTGGGCCGCGCGAGCAAATGTGGCCACCCGAATCGGTGTCCTCGCGCTCCAGGGTTCGGTCGCTCCGCATCGAGAAATGCTGGCCGCGCTCGGCGAGCGTTCTCGTGAAGTCCGTCTCCCCGCTGATTTGACCCAGCTCACTCACCTGATCGTGCCCGGTGGAGAGAGCACAACGCTCGAGAAGCTCCTGACCTTTTACGAACTTTGGGAGCCGATTGAAGCGCGAGCTCGAGCCGGCGACCTCGCGCTCTTCGGCACCTGCGCGGGGGCGATTTTGCTTTCGCAGTCGACGGGAGAATCGCCGCGACGGTGGCAATTGATGGGTATCGAGACGACGCGAAACGCCTACGGTCGGCAAGTTGATAGCTTCACAAACCCTCTGGAGGCGCCTCAATTCGGGGCGCTGGAGGGCGTCTTTATCCGCGCTCCGCAAATTACTCGGTGCGATCCTGCGGTGGAGATTCTCGCCGAATGCGCCGGCCGACCCGTACTCGTACGGCAAGATCGTCTCCTCGCAGCGACGTTTCACCCCGAGCTCACTTCCACGACCGCGGTGCACGAGTATTTCTTGAGGCTCTAGCCCGAAAGGGCCACGAAGTCGATCTTCCTCCGTTCGCACCCGCGTTTTTCGACCGGCACGGAGCTCGAAATCTCACCCTCGTGGCTCGAGCGCCGTCTTTCGGGTGGGCTGCTAGCAGCCCGTTGAAAAACTGCTTTCGATGCGGGAGGTCG
>CAYZYD010000066.1:0-11411 GCA_964482505.1 uncultured Planctomycetia bacterium
ACCCCGGCTTTTCGTCGTCCGCTTTGGCGACGGCCGCTTTGTCGACGGCCGCTTTGTCGACGGCCGCTGTGTCGTCGGCCGCTGTGTCGCCGGCCGCTGTGTCACCGGCCACCATTGGCCATTTGGCTTTTTTGGGGTGCTTCTGAGCGCCGAGAGTTTTCCGGCTCGGCTTGAGCAGGTTGCTCAGAAGCCTTCGACTTGAGCCCCGGCCGACGTCTCGGAATAACCGCCTTGGCGTGGCGTCGGTCAGAAGCGCCAGCCGCACGTGAGCTGTAGCGTCAGCCAGTAATAATTCAAACGGAGAATGTGATGGCAACCACTCATCCCGAGCGTATGAGCGACACCGACTCTCATATCGCAAAATCTTCTTACCCAAGTAATTCGAGGGATCGCGGCTTCACGCTGGTTGAGCTCCTCGTGGTGATCATGATTATCGTCGTATTGATCGCTCTCGTGGGGGGCGGTGTCATTATGGCCAAGCAGCGAGCCAAGCTGGCCGAAGCCCGATCCGAGATTCAATCGATGGTACTCGCGCTCAAACAGTACCAGAGCGAGAAGAACTTCTTTCCCGGGGCTCGGGTTCTCGTCGACGAGAACGATCTCGAGAGTGCCAATCAGTTCCCGCTGGTGATAAAGGCGCTTTACCACGAAACCGCGTTTCTCCAGGACCTCAAACGCGATCGCTTTCTGATCAAAGACGAAGACGTCGATCCCAAATACCCCTATCGTCCAGCGAAAAACTCAGAGGTGAAAGACAAGGAGCTCGAGAAATACTATGCAGACCCTTGGTCCTTCCCCTATTTTTATCGCGAAAATGCTTCGAAGAGTAAGAAGCGCGATTTTATGATCAACGAGCGCAGCTATGACCTCTGGAGCATTGGGCCTAATGGTAAGAACGACTCTTGCTACGGGCTCACCGACGACGACGAGGACAGCGATGATATCGGCAACTGGTAAGCGGTCGGACGGTTTTACTGTGATCGAGTTGCTGGTCGTTATCACGATCATCCTCATAGTCAGCTCGCTCGTGGTGCTCGGGTCGCGCCAGATTCGCAAGAAGAGCTCGCAACGCAAAACCGAAAGCGTGATGGAGCAGGTTAAGGTTGCGATCGACCTCTACCGAACCCACGCAAACCGCTATCCCGTGGACGGGATCGACACCAAATTGCGAACGCCCGAAGGAACCCGGATTCAGAGTGGTGCGGCGCTTTCGTTCCAGTTGACGCAGCCGATTAAGGTGATGAAGCTCAATGCGGCGGGGAAACCGACCGGTTCGCCGGTGGTGAAAGACTCGCCCCTCTCGGCAACCGAAGACCTCGTCCGCAAGCCCACGCCCGACAAGGAGGCGATCGAAATCGTCGACGGTTGGGGTCTTCCGCTTCACTACGACAACACCGCTTCGGGCTTCAGTCGGCAGGGCGAAGATGGCGGTCAGTACCATCTGGCGCACGACGGCTTTCACGATCCCGACCCTCGCGATTCGCAAAGGGTCTCGCGTCCCGGTGAACCCCAATCCCCCAATTACGATCTCTGGTCTCACGGGCCCACGGGACATACGAGCGAGACGACTCCCGAGGCCGCGGTCGTGAGCTGGCAAGTGATAGAGAACTAGAGCCAATGAGCGTTACGGTGAAGCAGTCGGATTGGCGGGACCCTCAGAACGGCTTTACGCTGATCGAAATGTTGGTGGTGGTGGCGATTATTATCGTAGCGAGCGCCTTCCTGACTCCGAGCCTGCTCTCCTACTACAACAATCGCAAACTCAATAACGCGGGCGACCTGATTCAAGGGGCACTCCTCGAGGCGCGCAATAATGCGATCACTCAACGCGAGCCTTGGAGCGTGATCTTTGTCAAGCGCGGGACCTATCTCTACGAACACGGAACCGCGGGCCGACCTGGGAAAGTCGCGGGGACGCTCGAGCGTTACGAGCCTGACGAGGAATCAGAGATCATTCGTTACGATCTCTTCTTTGCCTCGGAAGAGGAGGCCGGTATTCCCTACGAGGACCTTCCCGCGGGAGTCGATTTGGCCGAGGGCCAGGAGCTCGCCTCTTCCGACGTGATTTATCTCCGGTGCCTCCCCGATGGACAGATTCAATTCCCCGTGGGTAAGAACATCAGCTCGTTGCATTTCAACCAGGGTACAAAAGCCGACATCGTCATTACGCAAGAGGGCCGCTACGCCAAGGGATTGATCGAAATCTCTCCAAGCGGCTCCGTTCGATTCAAGATCGTGGAAACGCAACCCGATGAAGCGCAATAGCGGATTCACTCTCGTCGAAATCCTCGTCGCCGTCGCTGTCTTGACGGTGGGTATTCTCGGAGTTCTGGCACTCTTCCCTATCGCTATGACAGCAGGTAAGAACGCGATTGAAACCACCAATAGCGTAATTCTTGCCAAGAGCGTGGCCCAGGCGATCCGCGAGGGAATCACTCACCGCAAGGGCAATAGTCGAGATGGGCGTTGGACCTATTTCATTTTTGAGCATCCCGGCGTCAAGGATCCTATTCCACGCCGTGTCCAGGACGCACGTCCCGACGAAGACTACTACATTTTGCTCCCTGACGACGATCTCAACGCCCCAGGCCGCCTGACTCGGGTGGTAGAGCGCTCCTTGGCCTACGAGACGAGTCGGGTCTTTGTCTACCCCGAGAGCGACGGCAAGCGCTGGATCGATCCGCTGACGGGACAAGAAATCGAGGGGGATCAGGAGGTGATTCCCAATGGGGGCGGGGATGTTCTCCAGGCGGATGACGACGGGGACGACAACGAAGATACATTCATCGATGAGAACGGCGAGCAGCAGTCGGTGCGCGGAGTTCTCGTTGAGAAGACCTATCCGATCGACGAGGATTTTTTCACGCGTTACGAAGACGAAAACGACGACTTCATCAATCCCGACGGCTCCGATCCCATTAAGAACTACTCCTACGCATTCACCATTCGCCGGGCGTTCAACGATGCAAGCCTCGCCCGGAATCGTCCCCGCGCTGACCGGTTCGTGCCCGCCAACGAGCTTTACGAAGTCGAGATTCGAATCTACAAATCTTTTGTCAACGACTCCCCAATTTTTACCCAGACGATCTTGGTGCATAAGTGATGCGCAACCCAAATCTCGAACACTCTTCTAAGAAGTCGCAAGTCGGGATGACTTTGATCGAGCTCATGGTCGCTTTGGCTATTACAGCGGGTATGGTCGCCTTGATTGCGGTCATCGCTCAGCGAGCTCAGGATGTTTACTCGGGGACGGTAGACCGGGTGAAGACCGTCCAGCGAGTGCGCCTCGTCTTCGACGATGTTCGCTCGCGTTTACAGGCCGGCGTAGCGACGGACAGCCTTGAGTTTTTTGTGGATCGTAGTTCGCCCGGAGGCGGAGAGGAAAATGGCCGTTGGGAGCAGGGCGAGGAAATCCGAGGACCCTTCGAACAGGAGAATCTCATCGGGGGACGGCCTGGCGTTTACGACGAGGGTAGTCATATCATCGAGCGTTATTACGAACTCGAAGACGATCCCACCGAAGCGCGGTACGCCAATTTCTCGATCTATTTTAAAGCACCGGTAGCCGTGGACGGGGTCACGCGACTCGTCAATGTCGAGTATTTCCTATCTGATCCCGAGGCTCGAGCTGAAGAGGTGAGCCGTGGGGAACTCCCACTGGGAAAGGTTCCGAGTTCGATCAAGGACAATCGATACCTCGAACTCGTGCGGGCGGAGACCTACATCGATATTGCGATCGAGAACATTCAGACTGCCGAGGTGCCGGTTCGGCGTAAACTGACGGTTGTCTGTCCGAACGTGACTGATCTCAAATTCGAATATCTGATGAGCCCTCTCAACGGATCTCCGCAGTTTTTAACTCCGAGTACAGAACAGTCCCTGTTCGGTGGTCGAAGCGGAGTTCAAGAGCTCGCTGACGGTGGGTTACTCAAGGAGTTTCTCTACGGTGGTTTCAATACGCAGCCGGTTCGTCGCGGCACGCTCTTCCAAGCTCAACGAACCGCTGCTCGCGCCGTGAATGAGCCTGTCTACTTCAAAGTGGAGCAGGAAAACTTCGCCGAGCTCGGTATCGGCGACAAGATGTACCTCTGGCCCGAGGGCAACCGACGCCAACTTCGTCAAAATGGCGAGTACACGATTCGGCGCAAGGAGCCGGAAAAGCTCTTTTTCGTCGAGTTCATCGACTCGTCCGATTGGGGCCAGAACGCGGCTGGGATTCGTTATCGAGCCGGCTACCTCCCGAACCAGGTCAAGTTAACCTTGAGAGTGCTCAACGACCGGCTGACCGAAGGTCGCTCTTATCCCTGCAACATCCAGTTACTGCATAAGAAGCCCGACTGATCAAACGCTCGAGCGGACGGGGCTGGGAAGAGTTTATAAGAACATTGCGGGGGTCGAGGAGGTCGTGACTTCTCGGTCCCCGTATCGAAGGGTCAGCCCGCCAACGCATATCCCAACCAGCACATTAGCGTGGGAAGTTTCAGTACTATTCCGAGCTCATGCTGGCGAAGAATTCGTCGTTCGAACTCGTCTGCTTCATCTTCATTTTGAGCAGTTCCATCGCTTCGACGGGGTTCATATCATTGAGAACCTTGCGAAGGATCCAGAGCTTCTTCTGTTCGGCCGGCGTGAGCAGAAGCTCTTCCTTGCGAGTACCCGACCGGTTGACATCAATAGCCGGGAAGACCCGCTTATCGGCGAGCCGTCGATCGAGATGGAGCTCCATATTACCGGTTCCTTTGAACTCCTCAAAAATCACTTCGTCCATACGCGAACCGGTATCGATGAGTGCGGTCGCCATGATCGTCAAGCTGCCTCCCTCTTCGAGATTGCGGGCCGCACCAAAGAACCGCTTGGGCTTTTGAAGCGCACTCGCGTCGACACCTCCTGAGAGAATCCGGCCCGAGTGGGGGACCTCGGTGTTGTAAGCCCGGCCGAGGCGGGTGATCGAATCCAGCAGGATACAGACGTCCCGACCGTACTCGACCAACCGACGCGCCTTCTCGATCACCATCTCCGCGACTTGGATATGGCGCGATGCGGGTTCGTCAAAAGTAGACGAGATCACTTCGCCGCGAACATTACGCTCCATATCGGTCACTTCTTCAGGACGTTCATCGATCAGCAGGACAATGAGATCGCTTTCGGGACTATTCGTCGCGATCGAATTGGCGATCATTTGGAGGATTACAGTCTTACCCGTCCGGGGAGGCGCGACAATGAGCCCCCGCTGCCCTTTCCCGATCGGGGCGATGAGATCGAAGATTCGCATCTCGATAATATCTTTGCTTGTCTCGAGTCTGAGACGTTCTTCGGGATAGAGGGGGGTGAGATCGTCGAATGCAGTAACACTGTGCACCCGTTCGGGGTCTTCGTAGTTGACACTGTCGACCCGCAACATAGCGAGGTACCGCTCGTTCTCTTTGGGCGGACGAACCTGACCCTGGACAACACAGCCTGTGGTGAGGCCAAAGCGGCGAATCTGGGAGGGTGAGATGTAGATGTCATCCGCGCAAGGGAAGTAGGAGTAGCGCGGCGATCGCAGGAAGCCGAAGCCGTCGGGGAGTACTTCGAGCACCCCCTCGCCGTACATGATCCCTTCCTTGGCGGCCCTCGCCTTGAGGATCTTGAAGATCACTTCTTGCTTACGATCTTTAGAAAAATCCTGGACGCCCTCGTCTTCGGCGAGCTCGTGAAGCTCGGCGACGTTGAGTTTTTGGAGTCGCGAGAGCTGGTATTTCTCGGGGAGGACATGCGCGAGCGACGGGGTCTCTTGTTCTACCGCCTGGTCGAGCTGTTCGCGTATCTCCTCGGGGATATTGTGATCGGTCGTCAATTGCGGAGGTTGGCTCGGTTTTGAGCCGCCTCGCTTTGATCGTTTCTTACCCCCGGTGTCGCCGCGCTTGCTGGCTTTCTTCTTGGAAGCCTTCTTGTTCTTTTTCTTAGCGGCCCGTGATGCCATGGCTCCCTCATTCTCTTCCGCGCGCCCACGTGATTTCTTTTTCTTCCTCTTGCCCGCGCGCCCGGCGCTCACGGTTTCCAGCCCGCACCACTCTGCGACGAGCTCCTGGCACTGGGTCTCGACGGCGGCGTGGTCACCGTCTGGATTCTCGATAATGAAGCCCGCCGCTTGGCGACGCTCTTCGAGCGGAGTTTGATGCTGTTCGCGGAGTTTGAGCTCTTCGGCGGTCCAGCCACGATCTCGTACAACTCGATTAACTCTCTCTTCTTCGGGGGCTTCGACAAATACGACAGCGTCTGCTTTTGCTTGGTAAGGGGTCTCTTCGAGGAGTGGAATGTCGAGGATGAGAAAGGGTCGCTTGTCGGGAAAGGGACTGCGGCGGTCTTGCCCACGACTGCTCCAGCGTTCGAGTTGGTGATCGATAAGCTCCTTGATCCGAGGATGAACGATACGATTGAGTTTGGCGACATTCTCGGGATCCGGGAAGACGATCGAGGCGAGAAACTCACGGTCGAGATAGCCGCGATCGTCGACGACCGAGTCGCCAAAATTGTGTTGGAGACGCGCTAGCACTTCAGGGTCATTGGTGACCTCACGCGAGATTTCGTCGGCCTTGATAATCCGGCCGCCGAGTTTACCAAAGGCCTGCGAGACTGTGCTCTTACCCGCGCCGATCCCTCCGGTGATCGCGACGATCCATGGTTCAGCCACTTTGACTCACCTCACTTACTCGCGTCATACCAATCTTCTCCTTGTGAGATGTTAACTTTGAGTGGCACTCGAAGATCGAGAACCTCTTCCATGACTTTCTTGAGCCGGGCACTTTCGGGGCGGACCCGGGATTTAGGGATCTCAAAGAGGAGTTCGTCGTGAATCTGCAATACCATCTTGGTTTCGGAAGCTCGGTTCCGAATATCGACTCGGACGTCGATCATCGCCTTTTTAATCAGATCGGCGGCGCTCCCTTGAATCACGGTATTGACGGCATACCTCTCCGCTTGCTTGCGGTCACGCGTGAGTCGAGATCGCATTTCGGGGAGAGGTCGGTAGCGATTGTAGATCGTTCGAACTTCGAGCGACTCGTGGGCTTGCTGGATCGTTGATTCGATGAATGCCTTGACTCCGGGGAAGTTCTCGAAGAAGGCGTCGATAAAGGCCTGGGCTTCGCTTCGGGGGATTCTGAGATCCCGAGCGAGGCCAAACGCCCCCATGCCATAGATGACCCCGAAATTGACGGCCTTCGCTGCACTCCGTTCTTCCCTCGTCACCTCCTCGGGCTTCTTCTGGTTGATTGTAGCCGCGACCTCCCGGTGGATATCGTCGCCCGCATTCATCGCGGCTATGAGCCGCTCGTCCCCGGAAAAGTGGGCGAGAAGCCGCAGCTCGATTTGGGAGTAATCGGCAGAGACAAAGAGAGCATCTTCTGATCTCGGTACGAAGGCTCGGCGGATACGGCGTCCTTCCTCGGAACGGATCGGAATGTTTTGGAGATTAGGCCGAATCGAAGAGAGCCGACCAGTGGCTGCCACGGTCTGTCTGAGATCGGTGTGCAGGCGACCCGTCTTGGCGTGAATCAGTTTCGGTAACGCCTGCACATAGGTGTTGAGCAGTTTGGTCAAGCTTCGGTACTCGAGAATGAGGTGGGGAAGGGGTTGGTCGGGTTGCCTCGAGGCGAGCTCTTCGAGGACTTCGGCGGAGGTCGAATAGCCCGTCTTGGTCTTTTTAATCACGGGCAATTCAAGCTTCTCAAACAGGATTTCCTGGAGCTGCTTTGTGCTCCCTATATTAAACGGCTCGCCCGCAGCAAGGTAGATCTCCTCTTCGAGATTCGCGACGCTTTTTGAGAATTCAGCTTCGAGTTCTTCGAGTCGAGAACGATCGACGGTGAGACCGAGCTTCTCGATTTCCGCGAGGCAGGGGACCAGTGGAATCTCGATTTCGTCATGGACCTTCTCGAGTTTCTTTTCCACGAGTTCACGCCGGAAGAGCGCGGCGAGTTCGCAGACCGCACGCAAACGCGCCCCGGCCAGGCGGGCCGGATCTGCGGCACCAGCTGGAGGCAAGTCCGGAGCCCGGTAGCCGAAGTGCTCACTCGTCAGAATTTCGAGTTCGTACCGTCCCGAGGTCGGTTGGAGCAGATAGGCGGACACCATCGTGTCGTCGGCGAATCCGTCGACATCCATTCCCTCGTTTGAGAGCAGCAAGATCTCTTGCTTGAGATGGTGCCCGACCTTGCCAACTTCGGGATTCGCAAACAGCGCGGCGAGAATCTCGCAGCGAGCGCCGCGGTTTGTCGAGTCGGAGAGGTCGACATAGAAGGGATCGCCCGGGGCGTCGTCCGCCAGAGAGGCGAGCGCGATACCTGCGAGGCCTGAGACGATGGGGTCGGGTTCGGTCGGTAAGGCCAACCAGGCGAAGCGCCCCGCTTCGACGAGTCGATCTCGGGCCTCGGTCAGTTCTTCGGACGAAGCAATAGTTTCGACCTCGGGGAGCTCCTCCGCCGGCGCGGTAGAAAAGAGGTCGGGTTGGGAAAACTGCTGATCGATCTCAGCGGTGAGCTTGCGGAAGCTCAGCTCCATGAAGAGCCGCTTGAGTGCTCCCCAATCGGGTTTCTGAAACGAGAAATCGTCGACGTTGATTGGGGCGTCGGTCGCAAGGGTCACGAGAGTGCGCGAGAGTAGCATTTGATCGGCATGATCCCGGACTTTCGCGAGGATCTTGGGCGAAAGCCCGTCCGGAGAGTGGTCCAACAAGTACTCAAGTCTCGACTCGCCGACCTGGTCGAGGGCCTCGAGAATCTTGACGGCGGTTTTCGGCCCGATTCCGGGTACCCCGGGGATGTTGTCGGTGGAATCGCCGACGAGAGCCTGAAAATTCACGACCTGTTCGGGTCGGATCGAGCGCTTGCTGAGAAGCTGTTCGGGACCGTAGAGATCCTTCTGAGTAGTCTCGTGACGCATCTTGATGTGATCGCTAAGGACTTGCTCGAGATCCTTGTCCTTCGAGTAGATTTGGACCTCCCGCCCGAGATCGGCCTGCTGGCAAGCCGCGGTGGCGATGAGGTCGTCAGCTTCGAACCCCTCGACCAGAAGGACGGGTATGCGAAAGGCGTCAAAGAGTCGTTCGATCCAAGGCAACTGAGACTTGAGATCGTCCGGCATGGCCTCGCGAGTCGCTTTGTAATCAGCGTACTCGTCGTGACGGAAGGTTGGCTGAGTGCCGTCGAGGGCGACCGCCCAGTAATCGGTTTCGCCGTGTTCTCGGTAGAGCGACCAGAGCAGCTGTGCAAAGGTGTACACCGTCTCAACCCGCTCGCCGGCGTGGTTCGTGAGCGGACGGGCCCCGAAGGCGAAGAACGAGCGATAAATGTAGTAGTGTCCGTCGATGAGCTTGGTCGTTGGCAACGGGAACTTCCTCGGCAAGAGCCGGCTGGACTGGGCTCTCAGGCTGGGGGCAACCACCCAAAAACAGACTCAGGCCTCCTGCCTGGATCTTGAAGAGGGCACCGGTGGGCCACGCCGGAGTCGTCGAATGACCGGTGGGCCGTTGGCGTCCGGCCGGATCGGAGCCCCAGGAGTCCGCTTGCAGGGTGGTTTCGAGGCCGTCCGGGTGCGTTGAGCCCAACCGATGAGAATGACGTTGGATCTTACGGCGACCTCTGCGGCTGATTCAGGCCCGGAGGTATCGCGACTTAAGCGACTTTCCCCAGCGGGATGCTCGCCGGATCTCGGGTACGGGGGACTCTTATCCCGGTGGACCCGGTTCGGTTGACCCATTTGTGCGGGTGATTTGGTACGGGGAATGGGGAGGGCATTTTTCTTGTGACAACGAGTATGGTCAATTCAGGCCCCGCTCGTCAAGAGGCCGCTGGTTGTATCTCCGGGACCCGGGGTGCCTTACAGGCGCGCTATCCGCTCGGCGGGTTGACAGCTCGGAGGCCGAATCTATAATCTCGGGCCACTCTAGAGCAATATTCGATGGGCGCTTAGGAGGGTTCACTCCAAGCCGAGCTAGAGAAGGCTCAGGCTGAAGAGCCTTCGGCTGCTGGGGGTTCGCCTGGTGCGAGCAGCAGCTGAAGCCAGGCTCGGCAAGTTGTGGTTCGACGAACCACCTCGCTTGAGGGTTAGGCGCGCCCGCCTGAATCGTCGCTCAGAGGAGCAGTGGCTTCGGTAGAAGCGAGAAGCAGTAAGCGGAAAGCTGACGGGGATTCCCCTCGTCACGAGACAGCGAGAGGATACCCATGGCCGGTCGGCAGGGTGGAATTCACATTTCGTATCTCATCATTTCGATGGTGATCAACTTCGCGCTTATCGGCGCGGTCGTCGTGGTTCAGAACGATGGCGCCGACGCGAAGAGCTCTCTCTCGGCAAAGCAAAAGGAGATCCAGCAGCTCGAGTCGGAGCGTAGCGAACTCAAAGAGTCGCAGCGCGAACTGCGACGGCTGATTCATGGCGACACGACCGAAGTCGACAAAATCGAGACTGAGCGGCTGATTCAAGAGGCGGGTGGTCAGGTTGCGAAGGATCTCGGCAGCCCCTCGGCGAGCGTCTATTCGAGTTTTTACTCGATGCACAATGATTTCCTGAGGCTGATCAAGGACCAAGCGCTCAAGATCGCTTCGCTCCAAAAAGAGCTCGATGGAGCTCAGGTGACGATTCAGCAGACTGAGAAACAGAAGCGCGACCAAATGCAAGTCGCCGACTCGAGCACGAAGGATCTCAAGGACCAGATCGAAAAGCTCCAAACCCAAGTTGAAGATATCAATCGCAAAGCGCGAGAAGATGTCGAGGAGCTGCAAAACAAGCTCGACCAAGTCAATGAGCGGTCACAAGCTCAAATTGCCGACCTTCAGAACGAGCTTTACATCAAGGATAGTCAAATCCTCCAGCTCGAAGATCGAATCAATGTCTTCCAGCGCGAGATCAATAAAGAGAAGACCTTCGCTACGGTCGATCCCGACGGCGAGGTGCTTGAAGTATCTCCGGAGGACGGCTTTGCGTGGGTCAATCTCGGGCGCGATAAACGCTTGCGCCGCGGTCTCGTTTTCGAAGCTTTCCAATACCTCAAAGGGGGCCGCAAGCTCCGTAAGGGTCGGCTCGAGATCGTCAAAGTAAACGAGAAATACGCTCAAGCGAAGATTCTCGCGACCGAGGACGATCTCAATCCGATCGTCGCCGGGGACAAGATTGCCAGCCCGTTCTACGACGAGAGTGCCGTACCGACCTTTGTGTTTGCTGGCGATAAGCTCAACTCGCGCCGCATCAGCCTCGAGGAAGTGAGCCGACGCATCGACGATTTCGGTGGCAAAATCGAAGGCAAGGTCACGGTTGAAACGACGTACGTCGTGGCCCTCAACGGGTACGAAAGCAGCCCCGAGTACAATTCTGCCCGAGAGCTCGGCGTGACGATTCTTTCCGAATCAGAGCTGCTCGACTTCATCGGCCTGCAG
>CAYZYD010000067.1:0-11356 GCA_964482505.1 uncultured Planctomycetia bacterium
CACCCAGGCTCAACGACCGCAGCCCGATCATACCGCGCATCAAGTCTGGATTATCCCCGACCCCGAGAAGATCCCCGACGAAGGACGCAGTGACGAGCTCGCGATCCTCGTCGTGCAACTCCGCTACGTCGACTCAGCCTCGGTCACAAACACCCTCAAGGACCTCCTCGACTTTCAAGGGGCGAATTCTCCCTCCGGCGACAAAATGGTGCAGCTGCCCAATAACGACACCGTGATCTTCAAGGCCAAGATCTCGCTGCTTCGGCATATCAAAACCCTGATCAAATACATCGACGTCGAGGCGGCCGGTCCCGATCAAATCCTCGAGGTCCGCGATCTCGACTACGCCGACGCGCTCGATATGGTCGAACTGCTCCGGCAGGCGCTCGATAATACCGGGGCGAGGCGAACCGGTCGCACGGTCGGGGCTCGACGAGGCGCCGCGGCAAACACCGGAGCAGCCGGGGCATCGCAAGTGGGCGAAGGCACCACGCTGATCCCCGACACTCGTACCCAGAAGGTCATCATCCAGAGCACGAGCCCCGAGGAGGTGGGGCTCGTTCACACGCTGATCGACGAACTCGATTCGCGCGTTCGTAATACCCGAGCAAAGACTCACGTCTACCAGGTGAAGTTTCTCAAGGCCGAAGATCTTCAACCGGTGCTTTCAAGCCTGATCGATGGAACGAATGCGGCGACGGCTCGGGGCAATACGCGGGGCCGAGGGGCGACGGGTCGAGGCCAGGCGGGGGCGGCCGGCAATCAACTTCAGCCGAGTCGTATTGTCCCGCACAACGAGACCAACTCGCTCTTGATTCAGGCCGAACCCGAAGAGTACGAAGAGATCGTCGGGATCCTCAAGCGAATCGATCGCAAGCGGCGACAAGTCTTCCTCGAAGCGGCGCTCGTCCAGGTGTCCGACGCCTCGTCACTCAACTACACCTTTGAATATCTGGCTGGTGACCTCGACGACGAGGCGACCCGATTCGCGGCCTTAAGCGCCTTTGGACTCTCCGCGCTCGACGTAACCCAACTCCCAGACTCGTTCAACCGAGCC
This sequence comes from uncultured Planctomycetia bacterium, assembly GCA_964482505.1. Classification (GTDB taxonomy): domain Bacteria; phylum Planctomycetota; class UBA8108; order UBA1146; family JAJFFE01; genus CAYZYD01. The sequence continues at coordinate 1,058 of CAYZYD010000067.1, forward strand.
TTTCTCGAAGGGGCGCCGTCGACGGGTCTCTTCGCCGCGGTCAGCGCCGACGGCCAATTGCCCGTCCTGCTTCGAGCGATCAAGCGCGATACGAACTCCCAGATCCTCGCTACCCCGTTTATCCTCGCCGATGACAATCAGCAGAATTTGATCTCCGTTCAGACGACGATCTTCTTCGAACAGACAGCCCAGGGGCAGGTCACGGCGACCACGAGCCAGGACTCAGAGAACGCAGGGATCACCTTGACGCTGCTCCCGACCATCTCTGAAAGTGTCGTGCTGCTCGAGCTCACCCTCGAGGTCTCCTCGTTTGCGACGGCGAGCTCTGGATCGGGTGCGCTCCCCGACCGGAACGAAAACCGAATCGAATCGCGCGTGACGATCCCGGACGGCGAGGTCTTCGTCATCGGTGGACTCGCCCGCGAGAACGAATCCCTCGCGGTAGATAAGATTCCGCTCCTGGGGGACTTACCCTTAATCGGGCGATTCTTCCAATCGCGCGGGGCTTCCAAATCGAGGGATAACCTTTACGTCTTCCTCACCGCCCATATCATCGACGAGAAGACCTATACGGATATTCGACACTTCACCCGTCAGGCTCGGGAAGACATCAAAACCTTTGGGGATGATCTTCGGATCAAAGTCTTCGAGCCGGTGCAGGAACCGATCCGCGGAGGCAGTCAGCAGTGAAGCTCTCTCTCTTCAATGACCTCGTTCGCGAGGGCCACATCACCGAAGCCCAACTCGAGGAGTGCCTCGAAGAGGAACGCGAGACCGGCGAACCCCTCGATCGGATCTTGCGCCACAAGGGTTACATCACCGAGGGCGTACTGCTCAATCTGATCGCGACTCGTCTGCGCATTCCGTTTCTTCCCGACCTCGAGAATACCGACGTGCCGGCGGTTTTTACGGACAATGTCCCCGCCCAATTCGCTCGCAACTACAACCTTGTAGCCGTGGAGCGGGTCAATGGCACTCTGCGCGTCGCGACTTGCGATCCTCTCGACATCCACCCGATGGACGATCTGGCCTCGATGGTCGATCTCGAGATCGAACCGGTCGTCTCGCCTCGGGGGGAGATCACGGCGCTCGTCAACCGCGCCTACCAGAAGTCGTCGGCCGACGTCGACGAGCTTCTCGAGGGCATGGAAGAAGACGAGATGCTCGGGCTCGAGAAGGCGATTGAGGAGTCCGAAGACGTCCTCGATATCGCCAACAAAGCCCCGATCATCAAGCTGATGAACACGATCCTCTTCGAGGCGCTCAAGATCCGCGCCTCGGATATCCACCTGCAACCTTACGAAGATCGTATGCAGGTTCGGTACCGGATCGACGGGATCCTCTACGACTCGAAGATCATCCCTAAGAAAGTACAAGACGCGCTGACCTCGCGGGTCAAAGTCATGGGGAAGATGGACATCGCCGAGCGCCGTCTCCCCCAAGACGGTCGAACTTCGATTCGCGTCGGTGACAGCGAGGTCGACCTGCGGATTTCGTCAGTGCCGACCTCGCAGGGAGAACGGATCGTCTTTCGTCTCCTCGACAAGACCGCCCGGCTCTATGAGCTTTCCGAGATCGGCCTCTCAGCGGACAACCTCCGAATGATGCACCAGCTGATTTCGTGTTCGCACGGGATCCTCCTCGTCACCGGGCCTACGGGATCGGGAAAGACGACGACCCTCTACGGCTCGCTTTCTGAGCTCGACTCCGAAGAGAAGATGATCATCACGATCGAGGATCCGATCGAATACAACCTCGGAGCGATCAGCCAGATTCAGGTCTCAAACAAGAAGGGGCTTACCTTCGCCGAAGGTCTGAGATCACTGCTGCGCCAGGATCCCGACGTGATGATGGTCGGGGAAATCCGAGACCCCGAGACGGCCAACATCGCCGTTCAGGCTGCAAACACGGGACACTTGGTCTTCTCGACGCTCCACACCAATGACTCCGCCGGTGCCGTTACCCGGATGATCGACCTCGGCGTAGAGCCCTACCTGGTTTCGAGCTCGCTCATTGGAGTGGTCGCTCAGCGGCTGGTTCGCGTGATCTGTCAGCGCTGCAAGGTCGGTTACGAACCGACTGCCGGCGAGCTCAAAGAGCTCAATTGCACCAAAGACGATCTGCTCGAAGGTAAGCTCTACCGCGGCGAGGGCTGCGACGCCTGCCTCGGCCGAGGTCTCTACGACCGGACTGCGATCTACGAGATCTTGATGATCAACGAGACGATCCGCGACCAGGTTGTCAACCGGACCTCAGCCTCGGTGATCAAGCAGGTCGCGGTCGAGACCGGCCACCTAAAGACGCTACGCTTTGATGGCTGCGAGAAGGTAAAGCAGGGATTGTCCACCCTCGAAGAGGTCTACCGCGTCACTCAGATGGACGTCTTCTGATGCCAATCTTTCAATACGAAGCGCTCAATCTCAAAGGGAAGAACATCAAGGGCACGATCGACGCCGATACCGATCGCGACGCCCGAGAGAAGCTACGTCGCCGCGAGATGCGGGTTACCTCGATGCGTCAAGTCGACGCGAGTGGGCGACGGAAGGTGAAAGAGGGGACCTCCGGAAATACCTTCTTTCAACTCGAACGAAAGATCAGCCTTCGCAACCTCGCGATTCTTACGCGTCAGCTCTCAACCCTGATCGCCTCGGGGATTCACCTGGCCCAGGCGATCTCCGCTCTGATCGAACAGGTCGGTGAGCGACGCACCGAAATGGTCCTGCGAGATATTCGCGAGAAGATCGTCTCCGGAAGTAACCTCGCGGACGCGATGGCGCAGCACCCGAGTGTTTTCTCGGACCTCTACGTCAATATGGTGCGGGCCGGCGAGGCGAGCGGGAACCTCGACGACGTTTTGATGCGACTCGCTGAATACCTGCAGAAGCAAGCGGGGATGCGCGGGAAAATCTCGGCTGCGCTCACCTACCCGGCGATCATGGTGCTTGTGGGGATCGGGGTCGTCATCTTTCTGATGTCTTACGTCGTGCCCAAGATCACCCAGATTCTCGAGAGCCGCGAAGAGGCCCTACCCGCTCCCACCGAGATCCTGATGTTTGTCAGTGACATCTTTTCACAATGGTGGTGGCTCTTCCTCGTCTTGCTGCTCGTCGCCATGATTCAGATTCGAGTCTTTGCGGCGACCGAACGCGGCAAGCACTTTCTCGACGTGGTACTGCTCTCGACCCCGCTCATCGGTCCGCTCTTTAAGAAGCAGGCGATCTCGCGGTTTAGCATCACCTTTTCGACGCTGCTCAAGAGTGGACTCCCCGCTCTTGACGCCCTCAAGATCGTCAGCCGGGTCGTCAATAATACGGTCCTCACCAAAGTGATCACTCGAGTCGGGGAGCGTATCGTGGAAGGAGCCGATATCTCGACTCCGCTCAAACAGTCGAAGATCTTCCCTCCGATGGTCGCTTACATGATCGCGGTCGGAGAGCAGAGTGGTCAACTCGAAGAGATTCTCGATCGGATTTCAGAAGCCTACGACGAAGAGATTGACCTCTCGATCCAGAAACTGACCTCCGCCATCGAGCCCATTATCATCGTGTTCCTGGCGGTGGTGGTGGGCTTCATCATCATGGCGGTCCTCTTGCCACTCCTCCAGTTGAACTCCTAGAAAAGAGATACTCATGCCAAAGCAGATGCGAAGGCTCGCTCCAGAGCGGAGCGCCAATTCGGGCTTCACCCTGCTCGAACTGATCGTGGTCATCACGATCATCGGGATTCTCGGCACTATCGTGATCCAGAACTTTGCTGGTAACGACGACAAGGCGCGAGTCACCGCGGCCCGAGCCCACTTCAAGCAGATCGTCGATGCAGCCGATCGCTACAAGCTTGACCACACTTCGTACCCCGAATCGATCGAAGATCTGGTCAATCCGCCCGAGGGATCGACGAAATACCTCAAGCGGGTCCCCAAAGATCCCTGGTCGGGTGAACCTTACGGCTACGAGCTCGGTGACGAAGGGCCCAGGGTCTGGTCGCTCGGAGCGGATAAGCGCGAAGGCGGAGAGGGCTTCAATAAGGATCTCTACTCCGACGACGAGGACATTTAGAGCGCGATGCGCCGACCGCAAGCTGGATTTACGATTCTCGAACTCATCATGGTCATCGTGATTCTCGGGATCATCGGAGCGACTTCTATCACCTCAATGGGGGGCATCACTCCGAAGTACCGGCTGAGGTCGGCAGCGCGACACGTGGGGAGTCTCATCAACGAAATCCGGGCGACGGCCGTCAATTATCAGGACTCCTTTACGATCCGTTACAACTTCGAGAACCGATCGACGCAGGTCTTCCTTCCGCCAAAGAAAGAAGAAGACCCCAACCTGCCGGTCGAAGAGCGCGAGTCTCTCTCCCGACGCATCCTGCCTCCGGGAGTCATCTTTGAGCGAGTCGTGTTCCCCGACGGCACCGAGGCGACCGCGGGCTACGTCGATATCGAACTCGATCCCTACGGCCACGAAGGTAGCCACATCGTCTACCTTCGAAACGATGACGACGCTGTTCTCACGGTCAAGTACAACGCGCTCTTGGGGATCACCGACTATGGATCGGCCGCGGTCCAGTTTGAGAGCTATGTCGAATAACTCTCGCCAGCACCCCAACCTCGACTCCTCACGCGAAGCCGGCTTCACCCTGGTCGAGCTCGTGCTTGCGATCGCAATCATCGTGATATCGCTGACCACCCTCCTCTACCTCCGGATGGAGTCGATGAGGCGGGCGATCGAATACACCCAGATGCGCGAGGTTCAAAAGCTCGCCCAAGAAAAACTTTTCGACTGCATGTACGAGTTCGAGCCGGCCTTGGCGGGAGACTTTGAAGAACAGCCCAAATGGAGTTGGGAGATCGAGGTGATTCCGATCTCGACCAACGAAGAAGAGATCCTCGAGGTGACAATCCTCGTTAAGTATCCGGTCGGTCGTGATCAGGAAGAAGAGTACCGTCTCTCGACCTGGTTCAGGCCCTACGAGGAGCATCCCTTCCTCGAGGCAGTCTACGGCGAAGAAGATCGGATCAACCAATGAAGAGCTCCCAACAAACCCAGGCTGGTTCGCGCGGGTTCACGCTTCTGGAGCTCGTCATCGTGATTGCGATCTTTGGGCTGATTCTGACCGCGGCTTATCAGATTCTCATCACGACCATCGTGGCCGACGAACGCATCGACCAGACAACCCGCAGTGGGAAAATCGGCGAGACGATTCTGAGCTTGATCCGGAAAGATCTCCAAGGAACCGTCTTTCGCGGATTTGGACGCCGGGTCTTTGAAGGGATTAGCCGCGGCGAGGGCGAGGAAGCGAGCGACGTCCTCGACTTTCTCTCGACCGCGCGAGTCCCCGAGCCTCCCCTGGATATCGCTGAAGAGTCGGCGAGTGGAGTCTCGGCGATTCGTTACGTCCTGAACCCGAGCGAGAATTACGACGGGGCATTTACCCTCTTCCGTGGGGTGAATCACCGCGGCTTTGAAGAAGAAGCGATTATCGGTGAACACATTTACACGCCGATCTACAACCGCGTCAAAGCGCTCTCCATCACCTACCTCGATTCAGATCTCGAATGGAAAGAGACTTGGACTTCTGAAGAGCGGATCCCCGATGATGAAAACCTTGGTCCTCTCATCGGAAAGCTCGGGCTTCTCAATCGCGAACAGACCACGACCGATCCGTTTGCCGGGCTCAACGATGACGAGATCGAAGAAGAGACGATCGCCGCAGACGAAGAAGACGAGCTCCCCTGGCTACCCCTCGCAGTCCGAATCGAACTCTTCGTCTACCTCGGCGACGAAAAGGGCCTGCTCAAGGATAACAACGATCAGCTCGTCGTCGAAAAGTATACGACGATTATCCCTCTCCTGGCCGCCGAGGAGATGATCTACGAAGACCCGAGCGAAACCGACGAAGAGACCGACGAACGATAAACGGCGCCGAGCTTTCACGGAAGGCCTGAACCCTGATGCGTGGTTGCAAGGGGGGATGGTAAGGAAGCTCGGCGCTTTTCTATTTGTGTAAGCTCGAGCAAGAATCGCGCTGAAAAAGAGCCGATTAACCACCCCGGAGCCGCAGGGGTTCTTTGAGGTAATCGGGGATAATCGTGGCCGATTCGCGGATCTCCTTGAGGAACGCGGCCTGTTGTCGGGCGCGTTGCTGCCGGGTGATCTGGGTCTGAATAAGGCGTTGCGCTTCGGGGGTTTCAAACTCGAGCGTCGATCCCTCCTCAACATTTTCGAGCTTGATAAAGACAGCGTTGGTTGCAAAGAAGAGGGGCGGGCTCACCTGCCCCGATTTGAGAGAGCGAATCGTATCGGGGATGGGGTGTGTATAGTCATTGAGCTGACCATCTTCGAGCACTTCGGGCTCGAGGTTATCGCGGCGCGACGCAGGTGAGTAACGCTTCATGATCTCGACGAAGTCGGTGCCGTCTGCGACCGCGGCCTCGACGGCGCGAATCGTCGTCTCAAACTCGGTCTCCGATCCGCGCGGCAGGATCAAAAAGCGCACCGTGTAGACCGAGGGTTTCTTGAAGAGCTCCGAGTTCGCGAGATAGAACGACCTGAGTTCACGTGGCGTGATGTATTCACTCTGGATCACCTTGCGCAAGAGCTTTTGAATCCGCAGGAATTCGCGGAGACGCTCTCGGAGATCGTCTTCCTTTTCGCCGGTCCGCTTAAACATGTATCGATAGAAGTCATTGACGCTTGAGACTTTTTGGCCCTGCGATCGCAATTCCTGCACTCGGTAGCGTACGTGCGCTTCGAGTTCGGGATCGGTCACTTCGATCTTCTGAATCGCGCACTGTTGCAGGAGAAGACGTCGATCGATCATGTCGTCGAGGACGATCCGGCTAATCTGCCGAAGCTCGTCCTCGCTCAAGGGGCTTTGGATCTCTTTCTCGAGCAACTGGCGCCGCACCTCGGATTCGAGCTCGTACCGAGTCACCGGCTCCCCGTTGACCTGGGCGACCACCCAACTCCCGCGACCGAATCCGGGCGGATTCTGTTCCTGAGACTGAGCGACTTCGGCGAAGCCGAGCCAAAGCGCGATGGTGAGCAGCACGCAACGGTAACCGCAGAGCATAGTCATCATCGTCCTTTCAGATCGTCGCCAGCAGAAGGTCGTTGCGTCGAGCCTCGCGCCTTACGCTACCTGAGCAGAAAGCCCAATGCCCTCCGGCGAGCTGCGCCCTTAAGAGAATAACACAAAGAACTCAGATCCCGTAGGACCCTGACGAGCTACGCGGTGACGAGAATCGTCTCGACGAGATCGGCGAGCTTCACGATTTTCTGGCCCTGAGGCCGGACTGCGATCGTGCCCGGGGCGGGGCGCGCGATCGACCAAGATTGCTGCCGAAAGTGCGCTTCGACTTGCCGGTTCCCGCCTCGACAGAGAAACCATCCATCCTCGATCCAACCACGCTCCACTCCGAGACGGGCGAGGAAGATCCGAAGTCGTTGCGCCGAAAGCAGGAGTTCGGTCTCAGTCGGTACGGGTCCGTAGCGGTCGGCGAGCCCGAGCCGGATTTCATCGACCTCCTTCTCCTCGAGCGCCGTCGCCACCATCCTGTAGAGCCGAAGTCGCTGGGTATCGTCGGAGACGTACTCGCGCGGCAACTGGCAACGGTCGGGCACGAGGAGTTCGACGTCGGGCGGCTGTCGCGACTCCGTCCCCTGGATCTTCTCAACCGCTTGCTGAAGCAGACGGCAGTAGAGATCGTAACCGACTACCGAGATGTGCCCCGACTGCTCCTTCCCCAGGATATTGCCGGCGCCCCGAATCTCGAGATCGCGCATCGCGATATCGAATCCGCTGCCGAGCTGCGAATACTCTTCGATCGCCCCGAGCCGAGCCGCGGCCTCACCATTCAGCGGTCGGTCGCCCGGGACGAGGAGATAGGCGTAGGCCTGGTGGTGTCCGCGCCCGACGCGGCCGCGCAGTTGGTGGAGCTCCGAGAGTCCGAATCGATCAGCTCGTTCGATAATAATCGTGTTGGCCGAGGGGATATCGAGACCGCTTTCGATGATCGTGGTGCAGACGAGCACGTCGCACTGCTTGGCGATAAACGCGAGCATCCGCTCCTCGAGTTCGTGCTCGTCCATCTGGCCGTGGACCTCGAGGATTCGCGCTTCGGGTACGAGCTGCTCGAGCTCGGCGCGACGCTGCCGGATCGACTTCACGCGATTGTGGAGAAAGAAGATCTGTCCGTCTCGATTGAGCTCGCGCAGAAAGATCTCTCGGAATCGCTCGGGCTCAAAGGCAGAGACCTCGGTCCGCACGGGTCGCCGCCCCTCGGGGGCCTCGTTGAGACTCGAGATGTCTTTGACACCCAAGAGCGTCATGTGGAGCGTGCGCGGAATCGGGGTCGCGGTGAGCGTCAAGATATCGACGAGTCGACGCAGCTGTTTGAGCTTCTCTTTGTGCGCGACGCCAAACTTCTGCTCTTCGTCGATAATCACGAGGCCGAGATCTTCGAAACTGACATCGCTCGAGAAGAGTCGGTGGGTCCCGATCAAAATGTCGACTTCCCCGGTCCGCGCCGCTTCGAGAATCTGTGTTTGTTCGCGCTTCGATTTGAGCCGACTCAAGACTTCGATACGGGTCGGGAACTCCGCCATTCGATCCTTAAAGGTGACAAAGTGCTGCTGGGCGAGAACAGTCGTGGGCACGACCACCGCCACCTGCTTGCCCGACTGCACCACTTTGAAAGCTGCCCGCATAGCGAGCTCGGTCTTGCCGTAGCCGACATCGCCGCAGATCAGCCGATCCATCGGTCGCGACGATTCGAGATCCGACCGGATCGCCTCGATCGCCGTCAGCTGATCGCCCGTCTCCTGAAACGGGAAGGCCGCTTCGAACTCCTCCTGGAAGTGATTGTCGGGCGGAAAGGGCACACCCTCGCGTTCGGCCCGAAGCGCCTGCACCTCGAGCATCTCGATCGCGAAGTCTCGAACCTTCTCGGCTACCCGGGCTTTGCGCTTTGCCCACTGGGAGCTCCCGAGCCGGTCGAGCGTCGGTAGCGCCTTCCCTCCCCCGACGTACTTTTGGACGAGATCGACACGTTCGGCCGGGACGAGGAGCTGCACCCCTTCGCGGTATTCGAGCACGAGGTGCTCACCGCTCATCCGACCTTCGTCGACCTCACGGATCCCGCGGTAGCGACCGATTCCGTGGACGAGGTGGACAACGTAATCGCCCTCTTTGAGATCGAGAAAGCTGTCGACCGCCCGAGTCGGCAGCGCCAGCTTGCGGTTTCGCTTTCGCTGCATGGTCTCGAGTCGACCGAGGATCTCAGACCCCGACAGGAAGATCGCTTCCTGACCCGACTCGTCCCACTGTAAGCCGGTCGAGAGATCACCGACGACGGGATAGCAGTGCGTCTCTCCCGGGGTTTCGCGGAGGACTTCCGAGAAGCGTTCGACTTCGGCTAGTTGGGAAAAGGTGACGACGGCCCGCTTTTGCGACCCGAGTTCACCGCGGATCCGGTCGACTACCGAATCGATCGAACCTCGAAACCGATCGGTCCCACGCACCGGGAGTACCACGGGCTTGCGACCCGCTTCTGGCGTTAAGGCCTCCATCCGGAGCGTTCGAAACTTGGCGGCGCGGACGTAGAATTCGTTTTCCGTCTCTCTCGTCTTGCGCCCCGACCACTGCCCGAGCAGCGAGTGGATCTTCTCGGTCAACTTGGGCGGATCGAACCAGGCGACGAGCGCATCCTCGGGAAGGCGATCGAAGAGAAGCACTTCACTCCCGGTGAACCCACGGATAAAAAATTCGCTCCGCGCCGAGAGCGTCAATACGAGCAGCGGAACGTTATCGAGTGAACGTTGATCTGTTGTCGAAAAGACTCGGATCGAATCGACCTCGTCGCCGAAATACTCGATCCGGTAAGGGTGGGAGGACTCGCGCGGATAGATATCACAGATTCCTCCGCGAAGCGCGAAGTCACCCGGACGCGCCACCTGCGGGAAGCGCCGATACCCCGCGTCGACGAGAGCGCGCGCGAGATCCTCGGGCGGAAACTCCTCCCCCACCCGCAGCACCACGCGGCGATCGGTCGCGGTTTGGCTTCGAGCGATCGGCTGAAGCAGCGCCTGTGCCGGGACGACTACCTGAAACGACTCTTGTTCGAGCGCTTGCAGAACTTCGAATCGCTCCTGGTAGATCTCGGGGTCGGGCTCTGAGTTCGCCTCGAAGAGAGACTCCCAAGCCGGGAAGATCCGCACCGGTTCGTCCGAGAAGAACTTCCAGTCCTGGCGAATCCGCTCCGCCTCGTCGAGTGACGAGGTGACGAGTAGAGTCCGG
>CAYZYD010000068.1:0-11247 GCA_964482505.1 uncultured Planctomycetia bacterium
GGGAGCGAGCCTCAAAGAGGTGACGATCAAGAATTCGGTTCTCGACGGGGTTCGGCTCGATCGCACCAATCTTTTCGAGGCGGTGATCGAGCAGAGTACGGTCCGGAATTGTGGGGGGAGCGGGGCGAATTTAGTTCGAGCGAAGTTCGCGGATTGCCAACTTCAATCGGTTCAGTTTGATGAATGCGATTTTTCTTCGGCGCGGATCGAGCGATGCCAGGTGGACTCGGTGCGCTTCCTCCGCACGACGTTTGACCAGACCGAGTTCTTGAATAATCGACTCAACCAAGTTTCGTTCGCTCGCTCGATATTCCTCGGCTTTATCCTGAGTGACGAAGATTGGTCAGCGGTTGACTGTTACCGTTGCCATCTCAAGAAGGCGGAGTTTGAACGGGTCAATCTCTGCGGCGCAAATCTCGAATGCGCGGATCTCTACGGGGTATACATCGCAGAAGTCGATCTCAGTGAGTCTCAACTTGACGGCGCCCGTTTTGATCAAGCCGAGATTCGAAACTGCGACATGTCGCGAGTGAGTCTCCGGAACGCTTCGTTCGAAGCGTCGATCCTCGAGGACATAAAATTTGAAGGAGTCGACCCTCTCGATATCGAGGGCTGTGTCGGGCTTAACGAAACCCTGGCTGACTGTTGCAAAACGCAGATCATACCCGAGTCGACGCCGATCCTGCTTTCGCGGCGGCAATTCTCCGTCGAGCTACAACCGCACGCAGCCGAACTCGCTTCCCTGCAGCAGACCGTGGGGCTTTTCGACACGGCGATCAGTCGTCTCATTAGCCTCGGTTACTCAGAGCCCTGCGAGGTCCGCCTCGACCGGTTCGAGCTGCAGCCTTCCCCCACTCTCTACTTTGTCGCCAAGAACGACATCGGCGGAAACGCTCTGGGTTACCTGTCGTTCTTTCTGTCGCGTCTTGAAGACAAATCCAAACCCGCCGTAGCAGATTCCATCCTGCAGCTTATCGCTTCGCTCGGAGAGTCGATAATTTGCGATATTCGATACGGTAGCGAAGATTTTGAGGAGCTCACTGAACTGCTGCTCGATCTGGTAGGGAGGATATCGCGAGACGGCTACTTTGCGCCTGCGAGTCAGGCTGATCCGGAGCAGAGTCCTTCCGACGAGGAGGTGAAAGCATGACCCAGATCAGCGCTCCACCTCTCGTGGACGAAGTGGAAGTTCTCGTGGTCGACGACGAGCCTGCCGCCCGGGAACTCGTCAACGCGATTCTCGAGTGCGAAGGCTGGCCGGTCCCCGACTTCGCCGAAGACGGCCCGCACGCACTCGAGCAGGTCGTCACCGGTAAGTATGACATCGTTATCACGGATCTCGACTTGCCGGGTTTGAGTGGGGACGACCTGATCGAAAAGGCGCTGGCCGAGTTTCCCGACTTGACCGTTCTGGTGATGACAGGTTACGGGACCATCGATCGCGCGGTCGACTTGATGAAGTTCGGAGTCTTTGACTTTATCTGTAAACCTTTCGAGGTTGATCGCTTCCTCCTCAGTCTGCAAAAGGCCAAAGAGCGTGCCCTGAACATCTCGGAGAAAAAGGGGATCCGGGAAGTGGTCGAGGCCCTGCTTGCGGCTCTCGAAAGCAAAGATAACTACCTCAATGGACATTCGGCGCGAGTGGCTGAATTCGCTCGTCGGCTCGGCGGCCACCTCGGTCTCGGGAGCAAAGAGCTTAAAATCCTCGAGTACGCCGCCCTTCTCCACGATGTCGGAAAAATCGGAGTTCACGAGGATATCCTCAATAAACCCGGGGCCCTGAGTAAAGAGGAATTCGATCTCATCAAAAGGCACCCGATTTACTCGCGCGACATTTTGGCACCGGTTTCGTTCTTACGACCCTGCCTCCCGGGCGTGCTCTACCACCACGAGCGAATCGACGGTAAGGGCTATCCAGAAGGTCTCGGTGGTGAAGACATTCCGATGGTCAGCCGAGTCATTTCCGTCGTGGACGCTTTTGACGCCATGAGCAGCCATCGCGCCTATCGAAAAGCGCTTCCTATTCCCGCCACACTCAAAATCATCGGGGACGTCGCCGGGACCCAGCTCGACGCCGAGATCGCGGAGGTCTTCCTAAACAACTTTGAGAGTGTCACTCAGGAGCTCAACCAGCCGAGGACTGACGACGATGTCAGAGAATAGAATCATAAAAACCGAAGTTTACGCCGGAGATGGAGGACCGCCCGATCTCTTAATCGGAGGCCGCAATCCCGCGTTTGCGAAGACCCTTGAGATTATCGATTCCGTCGCCCCCACCGATTCGACAGTCTTGATCCAGGGAGAGAGCGGCACCGGGAAGGACATCGTCGCGCGCTTGATTCACCAGAAGAGTTCGCGGCGGTCGGGCGCCTGGGTCGCGGTCGACTGCGGATCAATTCCTCGAGAACTGATGGAGAGCGAGCTCTTCGGGCATGAGAAGGGGGCATTTACCGGGGCCAGCGGAAAGAAGGAGGGACTCTGCCTAGCCGCGTCGGGGGGTACCCTGTTCCTTGACGAGATTGGTGAACTTCCTCTGAATCTCCAGGTCAAGCTGCTGCGTGTTCTTCAGAGTGGTCAGGTTAGACCGATCGGCGCAACTCGGGCCGAGCGCACGAGCTTTCGAGTGATTGCCGCGACCAATCGAGATCTGCGAGAAGAGGTTCGGCAAGGGAGATTTCGACTCGATCTCTTTTATCGTCTCAACGTGATCAATGTTTCCCTGCCTGCACTCAGGGAGCGCCCCGAAGACATTCCAGATCTGGTGGAGAGCATTTCGGAGCGGCTCAAGCGCAAGGGGATCGAATCGCGCGGTCTGAGTGGCGAGACGCTAGCGATTCTCCAACAGCACAGCTGGCCCGGAAACATCCGTGAACTCGAGAACGTAGTCGAACGGCTTCTGATCTTCTTCCCGAATGGGGAGGCACCAGCGGACGCAGTGCTTTCGGAGCTGCAGGACGTACAGCTCGCCCAGGAGACGGTCGACGATCCTTGGCAGCAACCTCCGACCTTAGCGTATCCGCTCAATCTCAGTCTCAAAGAGGTCGAGGAAATACATATGCGTCGAGTACTCTGGCAGTACCGAGGCAATAAGACCAAAGCGGCTGAGGCGCTCGGTATCAACGTCAAGACGCTATACAACAAATTGAAATCGCTCGGTCTGAGTCGAGATCACTTTAGTATGGGAGACCCGGTTACTGAGCGCTGAGCTTTACTTGAATATATGATCGCGGTAGTAGCGCAACTCTGCGATTGACTCATAGATATCTTCGAGAGCGCGATGCGCCTGCCGCTTGGCCGGCGCATCTTCGTAAACTTTGGGATACCACCGGCGGCAGAGCTCTTTGATGGTGGATACGTCGACATTACGATAGTGCAGGTATTCGTCGACACGGGGCAAATAGCGGCTCAAGAAACGCCGGTCCTGGTGCACGGAATTTCCCGCTACCGGTGATTCTCGATTTGAGACGTGCCGACCCAAAAACTCGAGCAGTTGCGCTTCGACCTCGGCCTCTTTTGTCTTCGACTTGCGAACGCGGTCGATCAGTCCCGATTCCGCATGGTGCTTTTGATTCCATTCGTCCATTTGGGCCAGGAGCTTTTCATCCTGGTGGAGAACGAACTCCGGCCCTTCAGCCAGTATGTTGAGCTCGGAGTCGGTGATCAGACAGGCGAGTTCAAGGATCCGTTCGCGTTCCGGATCGAGGCCCGACATCTCGAGGTCGATCCAGAAGAGTGGCGCGGTCAGTTGGACCGCAGGGCTCATAGCTGGCCCGCGTGGCAGATGATTCGGTGGGGGCGCCCATTTCGGCTGACGTTGACGACTACAAACTCGCCACTTTTCAGCGCCCTGACCGTCGTGTCGTAGAGCCACTTGCCTTCGGTAGTGCTGGTAAAGTCGATCGCTTCGCTACCGATGAGCTCGACGACGTCGTTCTCTTGAAGGCCGAGCTTGAGCAGCGGACTTCCTTTGCGCAGTTCGGTGAGCTCGATCGCGTTGGTGCCGTCTTCGTTCTCACGAATCTTATACTTGATCGTCTTGGCTTCGCGGACGGCGTTATTCATGTTGCTGTAATACTCGAGGTCAGCCGGTTGAAGCGTGAAGTAATCTGTCGCCACTTCTCGAGCCCGACGACCGCGACTCGATCCCTTAGGGTTCTTGGTCTTCTCGACCTTCTCGATCGTCATGGCGAGCTTGTTCTTCTCCTCGGACGAGAGCGTCCGCTCGAAATCGGATTTTGAGGCGTGTTTGGTGGGATCGACGTAAAGGCTAGGGAGATCACTGGGCGGCCCCGGGATATAAAAGAGAACCCCGGTAATCAATATGACAAAGCCGGTCAGAATCCAAATCGCCTTCTCGAAAGTCTCTAGCACGTTGTGGCTCCTCGAGAGAAAGTCGCGTCGGGTTCTTTGATCGGGTCCGAAGACGGTGGGTGGCAGTCTCGCGCCCCCGGCCGATTAGACTAAAGCTCGTGCTGCGGCAGGTCTACCCTAAAGTCGGTTCGCTTCGGTCGGGTTAATCGAGCTCAAGTTGTAGTCTTCCCGAACGCCTTATGAGGAGAACCGATGAGATCTTGGCCCGGGCGAGGCTCTTCTCGATTTCTCCAAGTTCTTGTTTCCGCTTTTCGAGGCTCTTGCGGGGCAGCTCGGGAGGTAGGTCGTTATCGAGGAGAGAGTGTAGGGTTTCTGAGAGGGCGACGATCTCATGGTGAGCTCGGTTGCGTTGCACAGAGAGTAGCTTCCAGCGGCAGTAAAAGCTCTCTCGTGAGTCTTCGCAGACCTCGGCAAGTCGTTCGTACCACTCGATCGCCTCCTCTGACCGGCGCTCGACCTGAAGTACTCGGAGGATGCGAAATCCGAGCTCACTCTCGAGTTGTGGGTTGTGGCGTAGAAGTTCTTGGTAGGCCTCGAGGGCACGGTCGAAGCGACCCAACTCAAGATCGACATCGGCTTTGGAGAGGATCTTTCGATCGGACTCCGATTCGGGCTCGAGAGGGTTAGTGCACTCGGTCAAGAGCACCAGCGGCGTCCCCCGCGAGCTCTGGCTGGAGGTTCGGGATTTCGAGTTTGAGCTGTCGAGATTTGTAATGGCGTCGATCAGTTGGTCGTAATCCTGGAATCGGTCCGCGGGGTGCTTGCGCATCATACGCTGGATAAGCTCCGCGGTGGCGGGATCGATCTCTGAGTTGTGCTGGCTCAAGGTGGGGGGGGATTGGGTCATGTGGCTCAAGATAATATTCATCGGGGAAGAACCAGAGAACGGAGGAAACCCCGCTAGCAGATGGTAGAAAGTGCAACCGAGGCTGTAAATGTCGGAGCGGTGATCGACCGTATCACCTCGTCCTTGCTCCGGAGACATATAGAGAGGCGTTCCAATAACCACACCGGTGGTGGTCAGGTCGGGGGCGCGAGTTGTCATTTTGGCCAAGCCGAAGTCGGTGATTTTTATCAGCCCTTCGTCTGAGAGCATCAGGTTGGACGGTTTGATGTCCCGGTGGATTACCTTCTTGACCAGAGCCGCCCTCAAGCCCCGCGCTACTTGAAGAAGATAATCGAGAGCACGCGAGCGGCGGAGTCCGCCTCCTTCGCCTTGGATCAACGCTCCGAGAGTCCGGCCTGCGACCAATTCCATCGCGAAGTAGTGGAAGCCACGATCTTCACCAATCGAGTAGATATGAGTGATGTTTGGGTGCGAGAGCCCTCCCGCAGCTCGGGCCTCCCGTTGGAATCGATCCAACAACTCGTCGTCGTCTTGCCCACTTCGCAGCGAGAGCACTTTGAGAGCGACCGGTCGGTGTAGCGAGAGATCGAAAGCGCGGTAGACCGTACCCATTCCCCCTTGACCGAGAATTCCGTCGAGCCGAAAGGCCCCAAGGCTCTCTCCGAGCGAAACTGGTAACACGGTCGTCTTGAGAGCTAAGGGGACTTGGCTCGAGGCGGCCGCGTTGGGGATGGTCTTGGTGGCGGGGAGGGCGGGCTTGCCCGAAAGCGCCCGAGCTTTGAGCGGCTCGGCGGACTCGAGCTTCTTCTCGAGCATCAGCCGGTAGACTCCGCTTGAGTTGTCGAAGTTCGTGAGCAGCAGGGCGTCGTCAAGCTCGAGAGTCTTCTCTGTTCCGCATTCCGGGCAGCCGAATGAGTTTCCCACTTCGATATCAGAGACGTCGAGGACTTTCCCACACGGGCAAAGATAAGGCGCTCCATAGTTGGGGTCTTTGAGGGCCAACTCAATCTTCTCTCACTCAGCCTCAAACACGCTGATCTCAGTTCGCTGGATACTCAGATGCCGAGGCGAAACTCAGGTGCGGAGGCGGACGGCTCGGCCAACCCAGGTCGGAGTCTCCGGTGGAAGGCTCGCGGCCGGAAGTCCGATCGGCTGCAAGTAGAGTTCTCCACAATACGGCCGAGCTCCCGGGGCCACTAAGCCGTGCTTGAGCACTCCGAAGGTACAAGTCCAAGTGGCTCGGATTGCATTACCTAAGGCGACCCCGTTGTCTGAGTCAAGCCCGGTCGGAACGTCGAGCGCGAGGACTCGACTATCCCCGTTGTTAATCGCCGTGCAGATCTCGTCGTAAGGAGAGCGCAACGGCTCAGATAATCCCGTTCCAAGCATTGCGTCGACGACGACGCCCCTTTGCACTACTTCTCGTAGCGGTGCGATGGCTTCGACCTCTTCGATCTCCCCCCCGAACTGAGCGTAAAGGTCAGCGTTTGCTTGGGCGTCTTCGGTCTTGGGTTCCGAGACACTGAACAAACGGTGGGGATAGCCGTAGCCCAAGAGATGGCGGCCGACCACGTAACCATCGCCGCCGTTGTTGCCCGATCCGCAGACGATAGCCACCGGTTCGACGATTTGAAGAACTTCTACCAGCAGTCTCGTCGCTCCGAGACCCGCGTGTTCCATCAAGAACGATCCAGGCAGTCGATAGTCGCGGATAGCTTGTTGATCGAGGCGCCGAGATTCCTCCGAGCTCAGTGGGGTGAGCTCCGTGGTTGAAATCTCAGCGCGGGGACCGGTTGGCTTCATCCGACTTCAGTTCTTGCTCAAGAGAATGGAATGGTTCAAAACGGTAATAGACCTCCAGTATCAAGACGCAGAGTGCGGTCGAGGCAACCCGCCCGCCCGCCGAACCGATCCAATTGGGGTCCGGATCCCATGAGCCTCGCTCGTGACCATTCTGGCGCTGAAGCGGGAGGATCTCTCTCAGCAAGAAACGGTTCCAAGCTTCCCAGTGATCGCCTCCGATATGGAAGAGCGCGAGCGTTGCGTAATACCAATAGTAGCTCGACTGGAAGGTATTGCGCCAGTCCGATCGTTGGTCGGGAGCTGGGGGCTGTCGAACGAGTCGGTCAGCCGCTTTGAGGATACTCGCGTCATGGATCGACCAACCCGTGTAGAGCTTCGATAGGAGGCCCACGGCAACCATGGCGATTCCAGCTCGGCCTTCTCCGGTTCCACGATCAGCGTAGATAGCCCGTCCCGATCGGGATACCGCCCGCGAGAGGTAGGCTTCTAATTTGGCCATCGCCTGTTTACTAACGGGGACCCGAGCTTGCTTGGCCGAGTAAAACGCCATCGCTTGCCAGCCGGTCACGGAGAGATCATTGCGAAGCGTCTCGATCTGAGTGTAATCCCAGCCACCTCCGGGTTGTTGGCTCCGCGCCGAAAAGCGCAGCGCCTTGGCGACCGACCGTCGGTAGCGGAGCTTGCGGGTCAACCGGGCCGCCTCGGCGAGGCAAAAGGCGGAGATCGCGTGGTTGTACATGTAATGGCCTTCGCGCGGCCCGTAGCACCCTTTGGCGTCCTGTTCGCCGATCAGATAATCGAGCCCTCGCAAGGTGATCCGGCGATACTCCGAGTCGGGCGCTTCGGGATCGAGAGTTCCAGCGCCGAGAAACGCGAGTAGTGTGAGCGCGGTTACCCCGATCGAGTGCTCGTGAAAGCCTCTTCCCTGACACGATCGTCGCGCTCCGCAATGTCGGCTGAACCCATGGGCGCTCCAGCTGCCGTCCCGATTTTGGTGATCGGCAAGCCAGCGGAGTCCCGCTGCCACCGCCACCTCCGAATCCTTCGAGCCCCCATACCGTTCGACCAGAACCGAGTGATCGACCGTGCCCGAATCAGCGGCTCCCGAGATAGGACTCGGAGCCCCGGCCCCTGCGACTCCAAAGACGGGATTCTCGTCGGGCTGTTCGGCGGGACTCTCCGGGATCGGCTTCTTTTCGACTGGAGTCTCCACTGGAGGAGCTTCGGGTTCGCTCTCCTCGGGTTTCTCCTCGGGTTCGTCGAGGGGTGGGTCGACAGTAGGCTCGGGTTCGACTGGCTTCTCCTTCGCGAAGAAGCTGAGCTCGAAGGCCGCTTCGGGCTTTCTGGCGATTTCGGTTTTTCGAAACCAGTGGGGGAGGAAGTATGCGGCCACGGTCAGGTGAAGAATGATCGAAACTGCGAGAGTCAGCGTGTTCTGAGCTGTCTGGCGCACTCGTCGTTTGGAGGCGCGGTCCGTCGTCTTTGCAGCCCGAGGTCGAAGCGAATTCGGCCTGGATTGGGGGAGTTGCCTCAAGGGACCGACTCGTACGACCTTTTCTCGCTCTGTCGATTTGTTCCCGAAGAGTCGATTCCAGCGCCGACGCAGAAGACGACGTTCCGTCTCAAATAAAAGCTGAATGCGGTCGCGGGACATCCGCCTCCTGGTCGGAACGCAAAGGGAGGTTGGGGGAGCCTCCCCTCTCTTTCGGTAAAATTCTACCCACCCGTTACGCCTTCGGCACGAAATCGCCTCTGAAAAGCGCCGCGCTTCCCGGTGTGGATGCAAGCTTAAATACTATAAAGGTTTAGGCGCTTCTCTCGGCAGCCCAGAGGGTTGACAGTTCCGTTCTCGCCAGTAGCATTCTGCCCTGACATGCTCTGTTCTCAACTGGCGTTAAGGATGCCCTGAAGGGGGTGTGTCATTCGTGACACAGCTAAAGCAGATCAGTAAAGGGTTACTTACGCGGCAAGCTCTGAGACCTTTTCTCGCAAGCCTTTTCAGCGTTTGGACATGCGGACGAGTTCGCCGACCTGGATTAACTGGCGACAGGTTTGCCAAACGTTAAGGATGTCGCTTTCATCGACAGAAAAAACGGCTTCATGCGCTTGAGAACCTCAGTTGACTTGTTTATCAGCTGAGGTCTAAACGCGAAAACGGCATGTCTGAAGCCGACCCTAAGCTGACTTAGGGGTTGAGTGAGTTACTCAGCAAGCAAACAGGCAGAACGGTATGAGTTCCCCGGCAAGAGCAGTGCTGAGGGGTTGAAAGGAGATCTCGGTGAAGTTGTCGAAACGCCGAGTTTCAGAATTTGCGGTCACCGTCTGGGTGTTGGTCTTCGCCCTCGTGGGTTGCGACACCGGAAGTCGAACCGATTCCGACACGGGTAACGGCGGCAACCAACCTCCTGGTTGCGGTGCCGGAACGGAAGTACCTCCGTTCATCCTCAGCCTGAGCCCGACGGAAGGATCCGTCGGCCAAGTGGTGACGATCACGGGAATCAACTTCTCCGACGATCCCTCGATGAACTTCGTGACCTTTGAGTCCTCAGTCACTGAAGCCGCCGTGCCCGCGGTGGTCACCGAAGTCAATCCTATGGGCACTGACCCGGGAACGGGTTGTCCACTCGCTTCACTCTCAGTCGTGGTTCCAACGGGGGCTCTTTCGGGCACGATCAAGGTCAACGTGAGAGCTCCGAGTGGTCAACTGCTCGAGGGTTCCGAATCTCCGTTTTCCGTTGCGCCCGAAATCTACGGTTATCAGATCGACGGGAATCCCGGTATCGCTCTCCAGCAAAACGAATTCACGGGCGATCTCACGGTAGACACGATCGTTCTCTACGGCCGCAATCTTCAAGGTGCGGTTGAGGCGGGTTACTCGGCTGAGCTCGGAACTCCGATCGGCGGCTTGATTCCGACTCTCGTCGCTTTTAACGGCCCTCCGGGTATCGAAGCGGTCAGCGTTACAATCGACCCCCCTCCTGCGGTCGGAACGAGCTGTGACGTTCAGTATATCAGCGTCACTTTGACGACGAACGCCACGGGCACTCCCCTCATGTCGAACCGAGTTTCGATTCCTGTTACCAAAGGGGTGACCGATTTTGCACCGGTACCCGGGACGATCACGGGAGCTTACGTCGAACCCGGAATACGTCGCGGTGTTATCCCGGTCAACTTTGTTTTGACCGGATCCCCCGCGCAAGCGATCTACGACATGGTGCCTGAGTTCTTCGACTCAACTACGGGTGACTGGTTACCCTGTACGGCTTTTGCTGATCAGCTCTTGAGATATCCGACAGGCGAGCCAGTGCAGGAGACAAAGTTTCCGGCTCTCGCGGTCGGCGGGCAGAGCGCCACTTTTCTTTGGGATTCTGCAGCTGATATTTCGCCGGCGCCCCCAGCGCCCGGAGACCGTCCCCCCTTTACCGTTACTCGGATTCGGTTCCCCCTCGATGTTGCGAATCCGACGGTTCCGGGACTTTGTCCGGCCAACCTTGACGACGATACCTTTACCGAAACTGCTCCTATTGTCGTCGACAACGGAATGGGACTTCCGAACACGGGAATGGTCTTCGAATCGTTCAACGACAACGTCAACGAAGACGTGGATTTCGCAAGCACCGCACAGTGGAATGAAAATGCCTCGGGCACGCTCGTTGGGTCGCCGGCTGCGGACAATACGTTTGGTCAAGGAACGGCCGACGTCATTCTCGCGTCCGGAGGTACTTATTCCTTCGACACTTCCAACGGGAGTCTCGTCGACGAAGTCGCTATGACCGACATCCTCTTTGGTGCGAATCCTGGCGCAGCCCAAAATGAGTTTCATTTGCGAACTCTCCTCATCGAAGACGGGGCTACGGTGAACGTGATCGGGCCCAATCCTCTAGTGATTCGCTGCGCGGGTACGGGCGACGTCGACGAGATTGTGTGCGATCTCAATGTCGATTTCGATTTTGCCGGTGAAGACGGTCAAGACGGTGACGACAACGCCGACGTCGTGACCCCCGGAGGCGCTGGAGGCGCTGGGGGTGGTGGTGCCGGAGGCGCCGCTGGTCTAGTTGTGTCCGACAATACCATAATACCTGGGATCGTCGAATCAGACACTCGAGCGGAGCGTGGCGGTAACGGTGGTGGTTTTGGGGGAGAGAACACCACCTTTGCCGTCTCCAATGGCGTTTCGAACAGTCAAGCTGGTGCTGGTGGCGGGGGCGGGGCTCGATTTGCGGGTG
>CAYZYD010000069.1:0-11228 GCA_964482505.1 uncultured Planctomycetia bacterium
GTTTCGGGCACCGCGTCGAGACTCTCCCGCCTTCGAGGTGAAGTCGGGCCGGGCCACGACCGGACCTACGAGATTGGCTTTGGTTCGCTGCCAAAGCTCGGTGAGCTTGTCGACCTCAACAAGCCGAGCCGGGTGGTCTTGATCACCGAAGAGAATGTCGCTCCGCTCTGGTCCGAGAAGGCCGCGCGAGCGATTCCGAGGTCGAACGATCTCATCGTCATCGGCTCGGGTGAAGCTCAGAAAAATCTCTCAACCGTGGAGAGAGTTTGGACTCAACTGCTCGAGACCGGTGCTGATCGCCAGACTCTCGTCATCATTCTCGGAGGCGGGGTCATCCTCGATCTCGGTGCCTTTGCCGCGAGTACCTTTCAACGCGGAGTCGACTACGTGCTCGTGCCTTCGACGCTGCTCTCCCAAGTCGACGCGGCGGTCGGCGGCAAGAATGGGATTAACTTTGGCGGAGGAAAGAACCAGATCGGTCTCTTTAACCAGCCGCGGGCCGTCTTGGTCGCGCCCGAACTGCTCTCGACGCTAGACGCGAGAGAAGTTCGCTCGGGCTGGGCCGAAGTGTTGAAGCATGGATTGATCGCCGACCAAAATTATTTTGAACAATCTTCCCGACAGATACCGACCGAGCTCGAAGGCTACGAGCTCGAGCCATACGTTAGACGCTCTTGCGAACTCAAGAGCGAGATCGTCTCCCGCGACGAGCGCGAAGCGGGGGAGCGCAAGAAGCTCAACTTCGGGCACACGATCGGACACGCGATTGAAGCAGTCGGATTGCAATGCGCCGAACCCTACCGCCACGGCGAAGCGGTCGGGCTCGGCATGATTGCCGAAGCTCAACTCTCCGAGAAACTCCTCGGCTTCAGCTCCTCCGAATCTGTCGAGGCGGCGATCCGGAACTCGGGTCTACCGACTCGACTACCCCGTGATTGGAAGACTGGTAGGGTCCTGGCCGCGATCGGACTCGACAAGAAGCGGATCGGCGATCGGGTTGGCTGGACTCTTCTCGAGTCTATCGGGCACGCGAGGATCGATTGCGAAGTCCCCGACGCGGCCGTCATCGAAGCGATCGAAAGCCTCAAGCAAAAGCCATGACCCGTATCCGCATTCACCCTCCCGCGGAGCCGATCGTCGGCGCAGTCACGGTGTCGGGGTCGAAGAGCGAAACCAACCGCGCCTTAATCGCCGCGAGTCTTGCGGCGGGGCGGAGCCGACTTCTCCGCTGCTCACCGAGTGACGACACGACCGCACTCCTGTCGGGACTCAAGACCCTCGGCGTAAGATTGTCGGCAGAAGCTGATACCGTAGAGATCGAGGGCGACCCCAAAGGCCCCGGCGAACTCCGCGGGGAGATCGATCTCGGTTTGGGGGGAACCTCGTTTCGTTTCTTACTCGCCTTTGCTTCGCTCGCAGCGCGGGGCGAGTTGGTACTCACCGGATCACCTCGGCTCTGTGAACGCCCGATGGGTCCGCTCTTTCGAGCGCTACTCGACCTCGGCGCCGACCTCGAGTCGCTTGCACT
Source organism: uncultured Planctomycetia bacterium (assembly GCA_964482505.1). Taxonomy (GTDB): domain Bacteria; phylum Planctomycetota; class UBA8108; order UBA1146; family JAJFFE01; genus CAYZYD01. The sequence continues at coordinate 1,529 of CAYZYD010000069.1, forward strand.
CCCCGACTGCGCGCCGGTTCGACTCCGCGGTCAGCGACTCAGACCTGGGCCAGCCGAGGTCGAGATCGACGGCTCGGTGAGTAGTCAGTTCGTGAGCGCCCTGCTTCTGATCGCACCCTCACTCTCGGGCGGGTTGACTCTACGAATCGAGAACTCACTCGTCTCAGCCCCCTACGTCGATTTGACGACGCAGGTCATGAGAGCCTTCGGAGCGGACCTCCACCGAAATACCACAAGCCTCCGGGTCGAGCCGACTCGCTACCGCGGCACCGAGTTTCAGATCGGCGGTGACGCTAGCGCCGCCTCCTACTTCTGGTCGATCGCAGCACTCACGGGCGGTCGGGTCAGGGTGGGCGGGCTCGACCTCGGGCGGGCGCAGAGCGACCTCGGGTTTGCCGATATTCTCGCGCGGATGGGCTGCGAAAAGCGCACCGGCCCCGATTGGATTGAGATCGATGGTCCAAGTGAACTAAAAGGAATCATCGTCGACATGGCAGATATGCCCGACACGGCGCAGACCCTCGCCGTGGTTGCAAGCCAAGCGCAGACTCCGACCGAGATCACCGGGCTCTCAACGTTAGTCGATAAAGAAACCGACCGACTGTTCGCGCTCAACCAAGAACTCGCGCGACTCGGCATCACCTCCGAGATCTCATCGGATTCGATCCGAATCCAACCGGGACCTCTTCGGGGTGGTCTCGTCGAAACCTATCACGACCACCGCATGGCGATGGCGTTTAGTTTGGCCGGACTTCGGACAAAAGGGGTGACGATCGACGCGGCTGAAGTTGTCAGTAAGTCGCAGCCCGATTATTGGAGACAACTCGCGCAACTCGGAGTCTATACCGATGCCTGCTAATACCTTTGGAGAGCTCTTTCGGGTGACGACCTTTGGCGAATCCCACGGCGGGGTGGTCGGCGTCGTGATCGATGGCTGCCCACCCGGGCTCGAGCTGAGCGAAGCTGACGTTCAACCCGAACTCGATCGGCGCCGACCGGGACAGAGTGAGCTCACCACTCCACGCCAGGAGACCGATACGATCGAGATTCAATCGGGAACGTTTGCGGGAAAGACCACCGGAACACCGATTGTGATGGTCGCCCGCAACCGAGATGCGCGTCCCGAAGATTACCAGCCTCTCGAAGCGACTTATCGACCGTCGCATGCCGACTACGTCTACGAAGCGAAGTACGGGATCCGAGATCATCGGGGCGGCGGTCGATCTTCCGCTCGAGAGACGCTGGCTCGAGTTGCCGCGGGCGCCGTCGCTCAAAAATACCTTCGCGAGCGCTGGGGCGTCGAAGTCGTGAACTTCGTCGAGCAGGTTGAGAAAGTCTCGATCGGGACCCTGGCCGAACCCGTTACGCGCAGCCTCGTCGACGCGCAAACGGTCCGCTGCCCCGATGCGGTCATCGCGGCGCAGATGGAGTCGACAATCCGCGACGCACGCAAAGCGGGAGATTCGGTCGGCGGAGTGATTCAAGGTCATATCTACGGAGTGCCCGCGGGGCTCGGAGAACCTGTTTTCGATAAGTTACCCGCGCTACTTGGCCACGCTATGCTCAGTATCAATGCGGTCAAAGGGTTTGAGATTGGAGATGGGTTCGAAGCCGCGACGCGCCGGGGCAGCCAGAACAACGACCCCTTCACCACCGACGATCAGGGGCGGATCCGAACTTCGACGAATCGCGCCGGCGGCACCCAAGGCGGAATCTCAAACGGAGAGACGATTCGGTTTCGAGTCGCTTTTAAACCGGTGTCGACGATCCGCGTCGCTCAAGCGACAGTGACCCGCTCGGGCGAAGCGACAACCCTCGAGGCCGCGGGTCGTCACGATCCCTGTGTGCTCCCGCGCGCGGTACCGATCGTCGACGCCATGGCGGCGCTCGTCATCGTCGATCTCGTGCTGCGGCACCGCGCCCAAAACGGCGAGTCAAGAGTTTGATCGCTGCCCGCCCGAAAAATCGACTCGGCCACGAAGTCGATCTCGCCCGCAACCCGAGACGCTCACTCCTATGAACCCGTTCGAACTCCTGCAATTCATCAATAAGACGGGGCGGTTACTCGACCTCGAGCGCCGGGCCGAGATCGAAGAGACGGTCGAGCTACAAAAACGACTCACCCCCGAAGAGCTCGAACGGCGCGGCCGCTGTCTTTTGGGAGCTCGGCTCGATGCAATCCACGCAACCCTCGGCGGACGCACGGCGGTAGAACTCATTCCGGGCCGGGGGCAGGAATTCGTGAGGCACCAGTTTCAAAATGGGGACGTCGTGATGGTTAGGCGCCAAAAGGTCGACGAGCTCGGCCCGACCGGAGTGGTGGAACGCGTCTACCCCGATCGCCTTCGCATCACCCTCGATGGAGATCTCGAGCAAGACCTCGAGGGACGGCTCCGGATCGATCGAGTGACCAACGATACGACCTACCGCCGCTTGACCCAATGTCTCGTCGACCTCGGTTCGGACCGGGATTTTCCGGGCGAGCGACTTCGGGCGATCTTCTTCGGTCAAGAAGATCCTTCGCGGGCTCGGGCCGTCTCGTGGAAGCCGATCGACCCCGAGCTCAATCCGAGCCAGATTCAAGCGATCGACCACGCGCTCGCCCAGGCCGAATTCGCTCTGATCCACGGTCCTCCGGGGACCGGTAAGACCACGACCCTAGTCGAGTTGATCCACCAGATCGTCTTGCGAGATGAGCGGGTACTCGCGAGTGCTCCCTCCAATGTCGCCGTCGACAATCTCGTCGAGCGTTTGCTCAAACGCGGCCTCGACGTGGTTCGGCTCGGCCACCCCGCCCGTCTCAATCCCGAAGTCATCGGAGCCTCGCTCGAAGCCAAGGTCGAAGCTTCGGCCGACCGCGTTCTGCTCAAGACATTGCGTCGCGATCTCGACCAGCTCATCACACGGCTCACCAAGACCCGACACCACTACGATCGCAAAGATATCAAACAGCAGATCCGTTACGTTCGGCGGGGTATTCGAGATCTCGAGCAGCGCGTGATCGACGCGGTGATCGACTCCGCACAAGTCGTGCTCGCGACGAATGTCGGAGCGGGGGAGCGCAAGCTCGATCGGCGTTCCTTTGATTGGGTGGTTATCGACGAAGCGGCCCAAGCCCTCGAGTGCGGCTGCTGGATCCCGCTCCTCAAAGGGGAGCGAGCCGTGCTCGCCGGAGATCATTGCCAGCTTCCCCCGACGATACTCTCAAACCAAGCCGCACGAGAGGGACTCAACGTCACCCTCTTTGAGCGGCTCGAGGCGGTGTTCCCCGAAGCCTCAGCCCTACTGACGGTTCAATACCGGATGCACGATGCGATCATGGGCTTCTCTTCGAATGAGTTTTACGCGGGGCAGTTGACAAGCCACCCCAGCGTCGCCGCGCATACTCTCGCGGATCTCGAAGGGGTTGTGGATTCAGAGACGCTGCGAAGACCGCTCGTCATTATCGACACCGCCGGCTTCGACGCCCCGGAGGAGGAGGACGAAGAGGAGCGGTCGCGATCCAATCCAGGCGAGGTGAGAATCGTCAAGAATGAGATCTCCCGCCTGATCGCCTCGGGGGTCTCGCCGCGCGATATCGGAGTGATTACGCCTTACCGAGCACAAGTGCGGCTCCTGCGCCGAGAGGTCGATCGGAAAGGCCTCGAAATCGATACGGTTGACGGCTTTCAAGGTCGAGAAAAAGAGGTGATTCTACTCTCGCTCGTCCGGTCGAATGATCGCGGTGAAGTGGGTTTCTTGAGCGAACGTCGGCGACTCAATGTCGCGCTCACCCGCGCGCGTCGCCAACTCGTCGTTATCGGTGATAGTTCCACGGTAAGCGCGGACCCCTTTATCAAAGGGCTTATCGAATACCTGTCCGAGCAGGGCCAATATCTCAGCGCGTGGGAACTCGATCTCGACGAATAGGCGCCACTCTTCACTGTTTGCCGCTGAACATCGAGCCTTCACGATTTCTCACGGCTCGGGCTGACTTGCGAAATCTCAATCGTAGAGGCTCGAACAGCCTGGGGGGCGTCGCTTGAAGCGCCGGTGCATCCAGAGGTACTGCTCCGGATAGCGGCGGATGAGTTCTTCGAGCAGGCGCAGGTAGCTCTCCATGAGTGCGCGTGCGCGCTGCCGTTCGTCGCCCTGCGTGGGTATCGGGATCGAACGGGCCAGGTAACGAAACTTGAACCGGTAGCCGAGCCGGATGCAGGTGATAAAGATGAGATCGGATTGAGTCTTGACCAGTAAGTCCGCGGTTCCGATGTGGGTCGAGGCGGGCACGCCGAAGAAGTCGAGAAAGGCACCGTCTCGCCCCGCGCTCTGGTCGGGTAAGACTGCCACGGCATTCCCCGTCCTGAGCAGCCGGAAGATCGACCGGGCCGCCCCGCGCTTGCGTATGATCGTCTCGCCGAACTCGCTGCGCATGCGAACCATCAAGCGATCGAGGTGCGGATTGTCGAGCGTTCGCATCACCGGAGAGACCAAAAACCCACGGAGACCGCAGAAGTACTGACCCACTTCCCAATTGCCGAGATGGGCACTCAGGATCCCCAGCCCCTGGGGATGCGGAGTCGCCATCGCCCGCTCCATGGTGGGATCTACCTCGAAGTAGCGATGCCAGTTATCGCGTCCTACGAGACGCGGCCGCAGCATGAGCTCGATCGGCACGCAGAGGATGTGCTGAAAGCAGCTCCGCGCGATTCTCTGTCGCTCTTGAGGCGTGGTGACATCCCCGAGGGTGATCTCGAGATTTCGCCGCACGATCCGGCGCCGCTTTGACGCAAGCCCATACCAAATCAACCCGAGTAAGCGCGCGAGCAGATAGGCGAGCCGTTCGCCAAGGACCCAGATCAACCCTTGAAAGACCCGCACGAGTCCAAAGGTGAGATAGTCGAAGAGACGTTGCGATAAGGAGCGGTGTTTGGACAAGAGGCTTCCGCGGGGTAGGTAGCTCGGTCTGACTCGGTAGGACAGTCAGAATAGTAAGCAACTGCCCGAGATAATTCGAGACATGACACCGGCGATCAACTCGAGGGGAGCGATAGTTCCAGCCACCGAAATCGACATGCGTGGGCGAAGTGCGAAAAATAATAGAGGGGCGGCGCTGGAACGCCGCCCCTCGACAGGGAAGGGATGGATGGGAGTTGAAGGAAGAGGTTCTAGGCTTCTATGGCTCTTCGCTTGAGATAGCTCTCGTAGGTCTCGTGAAAGTGAAGAAACTGCTCTTCACCAGGCGACCAAGAGAAGGCGACTTCGCGACCTTCGAGCTCTCCGGGGAAGGTGACAATACCGCGGCGAAATTCTGAGATCACACCGCCGAGGCCTTTGATCTCTTCGACGTACTGGTTGACCTTCGCCACCATTCGGGAGAGTTCCTCGAGCAACGCCGCGAGTTCGGTTTCATATTCGTCACTGATTTGAGGAGCGCTATTGAGGCTCTCCAGGGCTGATCGACGTTCGCTGATTTCCCGCCAGGTCGTCACTAAGTCGGACATGATTCGGCTGACCAGGGGGAGGCGTTCGTTCGCTTCTTCAAGGCTGAGGGGGCGTTCGCATTCAAGAACTTTCACTTTGCTCTCCTTCGCTCCTTAGCGTCTGCGCGAGGAAAGGCAACCGTGAGGCCGGGCGGCTTTGGCATCCGTTTTCCCGACTTAGATCCGCTCCTCTCCGGCTGGCTGGACCCAAAATCCAACTCTTGGTCACTTTCGCGGCGAGTAGAGCGCGGTCTCCATTTCGTCTAAGCGTCGCAAAGCCAAAAAATATCACAGCTTAGGCGATGGTTTGGCCGACGCTTCCGCGCACGCCCGGGAATCGCGCTTTATACTTAATAGAACGGGTCAGCGCGCCTCGAGGTCCCAGCTCGGCGCGCATGCGGAAAGGAATCGCGATGAATCAGGAGATACCCCGACTCGATCGACAAGAGCTTCCCGAGGTCCTGATGACGAATGAGGGGCTCTTCGTGGTCGGCTGCGTGATGCCAGAGATCCCGAGCTGCCAATTGCTTAGTCAAGAGCTCGCCCAAGTCGCCCCGGAGTTTGAAGGCGTTATCAACTTCGCCGAGTTTCTCGTCGACCCGACTTCACTCCTCGAGAACCAGTTCGCCCTGACTTCACTCCCTACCCTGCTGCTCTTCCGCGACGCCGAAGAGATTGAACGGATCGAGCAGTGCTGGGGAACCGAAGCGTGGACCGAGTACTTTTATCTAGCGGCGAGTTACTACCACTCTTAAGCGCATAATGCGGGTCGCGAATCAGCGGGATAACAGCGACTATCAACCGAACGCGCGACCGACCAGCTCTTTGAGTTCGGCGGCGGAGCTCGCGACTTCGTAGAGATCAGGTCCCTGCCAAAAACTCTCGCGACGCATCCGCTCGAGCTGCCGCAAGAGATCGTCGTAGAAGCCGTCGAGATTCGCGATAAAGATCGGCTTTTGGTGCAGATCGAGCCGCCGCCACGAGAGGCACTCGGCCAGCTCTTCGAGGGTTCCACTCCCTCCCGGCAGTGCGGCGAAGGCTGAGGACTTCCCCATCATCAGTTGCTTGCGCTGGTAGAGGTCCTCGACGACGTAGAGCTCCCTCACCTCCGAATGATCCCATTCGCGACTCTTCATAAACTCAGGGATGACGCCGATCACGTGGCCATTTCCCGCTAGAGCCGCGTTAGCGACCTCTCCCATCAGACCGGTAGAGCCGGCTCCGTAGACGAGATCGATCTTTTGTTCGGCGAGATACTGTCCGAGTTCGCGTGCGAGCTCGCGGTACGGCTCCGGAGTTTTTGGGCTCGAGGCGCAATAGACACCGAGGCTTCGGGTCAAGAGGACTCCCGTCACGGCCGAGGCTGTTAGGTCACTCGTTCGGCACTCTGACCGTCGCGAGTATTGGCGATAGCCGCGGCGATAATTTCGGCCAAGGTCTTCGCGGTGTAAGGCTTTTGCAAAAAACTAGTCGGCGTGTCGCCGTGGAACCGGCCGCGGATCTCCTGCTCTGAGAAGCCGCTCGAGAGTACGACGGGAAGACTCGAGTCGAGCCTCCTCAATTCACGCAGTGTATCTTCACCATTCAGCCTCGGCATGGTGAGGTCGAGCAGCACGGCGTCGACCGCTTGATTGCGTTCCTGAAACTTTTCGAGTCCGTCGACGCCGTCCACTGCGGTCACCACTTCGTAACCGTATCTTTCGAGCATCTGCCGGGCGACATTGCGGACCGCCTCTTCGTCGTCGACGACTAAGACGACGGCGGCATCCACGCTCGAGGGCGTCGACTCGGTTGTCGCTGAATCTGTAACCGCCTCGGGACTCTCAGAACAGGGGAACAGCACCATGAATTCGGTTCCTTGACCTTCTAAGCTATTAACCCGGAGCGACCCCTGGTGGCTACGAACGATTCCGAGGACGGCGGCGAGCCCGAGCCCCCGCCCCGTGAACTTCGTAGTAAAGAAGGGATCAAAGATCTTGCTCGCGGGCTCCGGGTTCATTCCACAGCCGGTATCGCTGATCTGCAGATAGCTATACTCGCCCTCGGGAAGCTCTTCACCAGCGTGGGTGTGAGAGAGGAAGTTCCGGTCCGCGTAGAGGGTTCCCGTCCTCACCACAATCCGACCCGGCTTCTTACCGATCGCTTCGGCGGCGTTGGCGATCAAATTCATCGCAACTTGCTGAATCTTGGTGACGTCCGCTTCGATCGGCTTGGCCGCATGATCAAGCTTGTAGATCACCTTGATCTCTTTGGAGACATTCACCTCGAGGAGATTGTGGATCCCGTCGACGGCCTTAGAAAGACTGACCGGCTCGACAATAAACCTCCCCTTACCCGAGTACGCCAGCATCTGGTTGGTCAATTCTGCCGCCAACTGCGCCGCCTCCTCAACTTGTTCGATGAGTTCGTAGGCTGAAGATTGGGGGGAGAGTTCGAGGCGAGCGAGGTTCGCCTTCCCCAAGATACTCACCAGCAGATTGTTAAAGTCATGCGCGATACCCCCCGCGAGCATTTCAAGACTCTCGAGCTTCTGTGCTCGCTGAATCTCCCCGTCGAGCCGAAGCCGCTCCTCCTCAGCGCGCTGCCGCTCGGTCACGTTGACTCCGATGCCCCAGGAAGTCCAGCCAGGGATGCGGAGGTCCCGCGAAATATTTGACCAAGCGACTGTGCAGACTTCGCCGTTGCGACACAAAAACTCGAGTTCGAGGTCGCGGTAGTAGGCGTTGGGCTCGGCCCAGCGCGCGCGAAGCTCGCTCGTCTGGTCTTCGTCGGAAGCGACAAAGAGATCGGCGACCCGATCGGAGTCGATCATCTCGTCCGCTCGGTAGCCGGTGACTCGTTCGCACTCGCGGTTCCAAACGATGATTCGCCCACCTTCATCAAAGGCGACCATCATCACGGGCATGTTCTTGATAACGAGACGAAGCCGCTCCTCGGAATCTCGCAGTATCGCTTCGGACCGCTTATGGTCAGAGATGTCAACGCACGACCCGATGAACCCGAGGAACTCGCCCCGAGGACCCCGCCGGGGGACCCCGGCGGCTAGAGTCCAGCGAAACGAACCGTCGGCGCAGCGAAGACGGTACTCTGAGCGAAACTCCGATCGGTCTTCGACCGCCCGCAGATAGGTATCGAGACTCCGCGAGTAATCCTCGGGGTGAATCGCTTCAGCCCAACCCATGCCGAGCTCTTGTTCGAGCTTGCGACCGGTGTAGTCGAGATAGCTCTGGTTGAAAAAGCTGCAGTGTCCCTCGCGGTCAGCGATCCAAAGCATCACCGGGGAGGCCTCCGCCACCGCGTAGAGATCTTCGGCGCTAGAAAGGTCGAGGGCAGTGGGGGGAGCGCGGCGATCGCGACTGGCCGAACGAATCCGCTGTTCGGCAAGATAGAGTCGCGAATGGAGCTGGTCGGACTCGAGGGGAAAGGTGATGAAGTCGTCGGCGCCACTGTCGGCAAGGACCTGGAGTTCGAGCTCGCTCTGACTCAAGGTCAAGATCACCAAATAGGCGCGCGCGAGAGATTGATGGTTTCTCAGCTTTCGACAGAACCCCAAGGTGCTATGGAAATCTCCGGCCGAGGGGAGCAAGCGATCGACGAGAATAAGATCGAACTCTTGCGTCAGCGCGAAATCCCAAGCCGATTCGAGAGAATCGGAGGTGGTAACCTCGAATCCTCGACGAGAGAGATAATCCGAGAGTTGGTTCTGAGTGGGCGAGCTCTCAAGCCCGACTAGTGCGCGAAGAATTCTCGAGTTCAAATGAGTGAAACCACTACTGAAGAGAGGATGTGAATCGGGCAACCGAGGCTCAGGGTCGGGAGGTCCCGGGTTGGGAGGTCCCAAAACCAATCACGAAGTCGACGTCAACCGAAGGACTCTTCATACACGCCGTTTGAGTGGTCGGAATTCGTCCCGTGGACAAACTACTTCCGGGTTGAGTAACAACCACTGGGCGCAGTGTATTGGACGGTGCATTTGACCGTTCATTTGACCGCGCATTAGATTTACGTGTCCGGGCAAACTTAAGGACTGTGGACGCGGGCTAAAGGCTGGCCTCACCGGGCTGACTTTTCAGGCAAGTACCGACTTCTCCGCCTGTAACTCGCGCAGTTCCAAGCAAGCAATTTTGAGATCGGTGTGAGTTTGGCGGGTCTTCGTCTCGCCACCGATAGCTCGGCCCTGTTGTCGACTTCCGCTACACGATACTGGCCCACCCGGTACCGTCAACGCGTGACCCTAG
>CAYZYD010000070.1:0-4489 GCA_964482505.1 uncultured Planctomycetia bacterium
GGTGGCGAGGCAATGGCTTGAGGGGGGCAGCGATTGGTTGATTTCTGACATCCCGCTCGAGCTGGCCCAGAGCTTGAGCCGGGCTGAAGGTGAAGCCGACCCGATTTGATGGCAATGCGGCTCGGCTCAATTGGCGACGAATTTGTAATGCAGCAATTCCCGGGTTCCCTTAAACTCCGCCGATCCGCTCTCGGTCGAGTACCATATCTCTTACGAGCTTCGTGCGGACCGTAGGCTGAAAGGGCTCTTATGTCTCGGCGACTCGCGACCTATCTCATGATCTTCGCCGTCGCTGTGATCCTCGATCTCTGGACCAAGGAAGTCGTATTCGATTGGCTCGAGGTTGAACTATCCAAAAGCGAGCCTCCTCGAGTGATCTACCAAAAGGAGAAGACCGTTATCGACGGTTTCTTCGATTTCCAAGCGACCCTCAACACCGGAGCGTTTGGCGGCATGTTTTCGGGATTCCGCTTTCTTCTGCTCGCGGCTTCGGTCGGCTGGGTGTTCGGTACCCTGATATATATGTTATGGGCGAGGCCCCAGCCTTGGTTGCTCGTCATCGCTCTCGCTCTGACCGCGGGAGGGGCGTTTGGTAACCTCTGGGATCGGTACTTCCACCACGCGGTCCGCGACTTCATCAAATGGTACGTCCGCATCGGAGGGGAGTCCTACGTCTGGCCCAACTTCAACATCGCCGATTCCTGTATCTGTGTTGGCGTGGGTCTTATTATTCTCAGCGAGTTCCGCCGGAAGCCCGAGGAAGAGACGACTTCTTCTACCAAGCTGGCTGACGCAAGCTCTCCAGACGGCGCAAGCGCGCACGACGGTACCTCCCCCGGAGAGTCGCCCGACGAAGGCGCCACGAAGTCCGTCAAACCCTCTTGAGTGGCAAGCCCTGACCGCACTATTTCAGGAGCCCCCATTCGTCTGAAGATCGGGGCGGGAAGCCCGCGCGCGTCGCCAATCAAAAGCGATGAGGAGCGCGGGCAGACCGAACTCCAAGACCCTTACCGAATTCAGCTCCTGCCAGATCCCAAACTCGTAGTAGGCACTATTCGAAACGTAGGCGCTGAGTACGGTCACGGTGAGAGTAAGGGCCGCTACGCTCCGCTGCCAAATCGCTGCGGGGAGCAGCCAGAGGAGATACAAGGGGTGGAGGGTCGGGGTCAGCGCGATAAACGCGAGCACGATCCCGAAGTAAACGACCAGTATCGAGCGCGCCCGCAAACCCAGACCGATGCACGCGAGTACCCAGCCGACCTTGAGCGCGTGTCGCCAGTATCGCGTCGAATCGAGGGTCCTATCCTCGGGGTCAAGTCCGAGGAGAGTGCCGAGAGGCCGGAAGATTAAATCGTTGAAATACCACGACTCGGAGTACGTTCTGAGTCCCGCAATCGCGCGCTCCCAGTCGGTACCGAGAAACGGGAGGACGGCGACCACGGCAGCGATCGCGAGCCCCGCGAGCGCGCGGTAGGCTCGCTTCTTGAGAAGGTAGACCCCGAGTCCAAACGGGAGCAGTTTCGCCATCCCTCCGAGCCCCAAGAGCACGCCCGAGACGAGCATTCGACTCTGCACAAACGCGGCGATACCCAAGCAAGCCAAGGAAACCGCGACGATCTCAGCGTGCGCGCTCCAGGTATTTTCGATGATCGCTAGGGGGTTCCAGACGTAGAGGACAACCCAACGGATATCGAGTTGTCGGGCTCTTAAGATTCCGACCACGGCCCCGACCAGTCCGACTTCGAAGAGCAGGAGAAGCCAGCGCCAGTCATCGAGTCCCCCACCAAAGAGCCTCGCAAACCGAAAGCTGAGTCGGAGGACGGGGGGGTAGACGGTCGGAATCTCCGGATGGTTGACGAGTGCTCGAACTCGCTCGGACTCTGGCAACTCGGCCTCCACCGAGTCGAGCGAGTCGTCGTCGGGGCTCACTCCGTAAGGTGAAAAGCCAGCCGCCTGCACTCGGGCATCCCAGAGATAACGATAGACATCGTCTGAGAAAAACGGCGTGGTACCAAAGAAGCTGAGCCGCAGCCCAAAGCCGACGAGGAGTATCAATGCGAGCGGGAACTCGCGCGGCGCACAGCGTATGACAGCGACGCCGCCGAGCCACATCGGGATCGAGAGTAAGGGGAGTAGGACCACGACCCCGCGAACCAGCTCGGGGCTCGGGTCACGGCCGAACTGGATCACCGGGATCCAAATCGATAACGAGAATCCGATCAGCGCGTAGAGATACTGCCGCGGCTTCAAGAATTCGCGTCCGCTCGCAGCTCGAGTGTGCCGTCCTCAAGGACACGGAAAGAAAAACCTTGGGGTACCCAGGTCGTCGATGTCTCTTCAGCGATGATCACGGGGCCCTCGCCGGATTGGCTCGCGTTGAGGGCGGCTCGATCCAAGATCGAGACCGGTTCTCCGCTTCCATCCGGTTGGCGTACGGTGGTCTCGCGCGCGGAACGGGATGGCGTCGGGTCAGCTTCTTCCCACACGAGATCGGCCTGGGAGCCGATCTCTTCGCTCACGCTCGGGAACTCAAGACGCGATCTCCAACTGACCACCTCGATCACATCGTCGAGCGCGCGTCCAAACCGCCGAATATACTCTGCCCGAAAGTGTCCGATCACGCTCGAGATCTCGAAGGGTATTTCGAGCGCGTGCGCCTGACCAACGTAGCGAAGCAGCACCGTCCGAAACGACTCGAACTCGCGATCGTACTCCTCGGCAACCCGCTCCTCGGCGGCCCGAATCTCCTCCTCGAGCCTGACCGCGACGTTGGGTAGAAAGACCTCCAAGACCGCCGCGCTGAGAGTTCGGGTCGGTCGCGCACTCACCATGCCCAGGGCGCTGAGGACCCCGGGACGCGGAGGGATCAACACCGAGGCGAGTCTTAACTCTTGAGCGAGCGCGGCCGCGTGCAGTGCTCCCGCTCCGCCAAAGGTGATCAGTGTCAATCCACGAGGGTCGACTCCGCGCTCTTGTGTCACTTTCCGGATCGCGCGGGCCATCTCCGCTTCGGCGACCTGGATCACTCCGTAGGCCGCGGCGGCGGCCCCGAGCCCGACCTCGCGACCCAAAGCGTCAAACGCTGACTCGAGTTCGTCCGCTCGGAGCGTGAGCGAGCCCCCCAACTCCGATCCCACGGGAAGCCGGCCGAGGTAGACGTGCGCATCGGTGACGGTGACTTGGGTGCCGCCGCGACCGTAGCAGATCGGGCCCGGCTCGGCGCCCGCGCTCTGGGGCCCGACTCGTAGCATCCCCGCGGGATCGACCCAGGCGAGCGACCCGCCCCCGGCCCCGATCGTGTGAACATCGATCATCGGGTCCGCCACGGGAAGGTCGGCGATCCGGAAAGACCGGGTCAGGGGAATTTCGCCGCGATCGATCAGAGTAACGTCGGTCGAGGTACCCCCCATATCGAATGCGACGCCCGAGATCCCGTGTCTTTGGGCGAGGTCGCGAGCGGCGATCACCCCGCCGGCGGGACCCGAGACAATGGTGCGGACCGCTCGCGGACCCACGGGATCCCGAGCCGAAAGCCCGCCGCTCGATTCCATCAGCGAAAGCTTGTCGGTGAACTCGGTCCGAAGCCGCGCGAGGTACTTGGTCAGCTTGGGCGAGACGTAAGCGGCGACGGTTGCGGTTGAGAACCGTTCGAATTCGCGCGGCTCGGGGACAACCTCTGAGGAAATCACCACGGGTAGCTGGCGAGAGATCGATTCGACGCGTTGCTCGTGGGTCGGGTTTTCGGGTGAAAAGAGAAACCCGGCCACGACGATCTCGGCTCCGGCTTGCTCGGCCTCCGCCAGTCGCGCTTCGACCATGGCCTCGTCGAGTGGTTGGATGACGACTCCGTTCGGCCCGATCCGTTCGTCGACCTCGAAGACGAGGTCACGCTCGACGAGCGGTTCGGGGGGGCGCCAACTCCAGTCGTAAATCCGCGGTCGATCCTGCCGACCGATCCAGAGCGTATCCCCGAACCCACGAGTCGTGAGTAACGCAACCCTTGCCCCGCGCCGCTCTAGCAGAGTGTTCGTAGCGACCGTGGTGCCGTGCAGAAGCTGGACTTGCTGGAGTGCGTTCGCGCCGAAGAGTTCACGCGCCGTTTCGATAATCACTCGACTCGGATCGTCGGGAGTCGAGGGCCGCTTTAGGGTTTGCACGCGGCCATCTGAGATCACCACGAAGTCGGTAAAGGTTCCCCCCGAATCCACGGAGAGTATTGCGTCGCCAGAGAGTTTCGCGGTTTCTGTCATAAGTCCCTATTGTCGGTGGTTGCACCCATATCTCGCGGGCCGTCAGCTCAAAGCACTCTCCGCGGAGCGGGCCGGCTCATTAAGTCGCCGCGATCAGATCGGCCTGTTCACTCAGTTCGCAATTCGGCATTCTAAGCAGAACTCGACTGGAGGTGAAATTTCAATGAACGAGAGTCCGTCGATTCGAGTGAAAACTGACCATCCCCGTGCTTGGCTCGGTTTATCCCGAGCCACAATCC
>CAYZYD010000070.1:4589-11227 GCA_964482505.1 uncultured Planctomycetia bacterium
CGAGTGAAAACTGACCATCCCCGTGCTTGGCTCGGTTTATCCCGAGCCACAATCCCGCTGCTCGGTTTATCCCGAGCCACCCATGCGCTGATCCGCGGTAGCGCTTCCAGGATAATGATCGTTTCGTTAGCGCTCTTCACCGCAAGTTGTCAAAGCCACGAGCTCGATCGGGATCGTACTCTCACTGAACGCGAGCAAGCGGAATTCAGAGAACTCGAAGCGGACTATCTCTACGGTCAACGCGACCCCGAGCCGTTCGAAGAGTTCGCCGCGAGAACCTCGAGCGAGGAGCTTCGGGCGAAAGCCTATCTCTACGCGGGGCTCACGCTCCAGTCGGCCGAACCTCGAACCGCTCTCCAACACTTCGAACAGGCGATTCAGTACGGGTCAGCTTCGACGCAGACTCGGGCTCACATGCAGATCGGCTACGTTCACAGCCGACTCGGAGAAAGCGAAGCCGCACGCGAAGCGTTCGGCGCCGCGTTCGACCTGGCGGTCAATGCGGAGACTCAAGTCGAAGCGCAACTCGCCCTCGGACGACTCAACCTCAAGGAGCGACCCGAGCAGGCGAAAGAGCAACTCGAGCGGGTGAGTCGCAACCACGACTACCCGCGCTTTGCCGCCGAGGCGCGCGACCTCTTGCGAACAGCGGGACTCGTCGAGCGCCACTACGTGGTTCAACTCGGCGCTTACCAGAAACTAAAATCGGCTGAAATCGAACAGGCCGAGCTCGCAAAGATCGGGCTCGATACAGAGATTGTGCCTGAAAGCGACGGTCTCTTCCGACTCTACACCGGCGAGTTCCCATCCGAAGCGGCGGCGCAAACGGAAGCCCGACGCCTCGAGCAGCGACTCAGTCGGTCCGCCTTACTAGTAAAGCGCCGTTGAATCGAGCCTCGATGCCTCTGGAACACTTTGAAGTATCGACCCGCGGTAAGGGTCTCTACGACATCACTCGATCGGTTCAGGAAGCCGTGGTCGCGAGCCGAGTGAAAGAGGGGATGGCGGTGGTGACGATTCTCCATACGAGCGCGAGCCTCGTGATCACCGAAAACGCCGACTCGACTTCGAGGTCCGATCTCGAGGCCTTTTTCGAACGAATGGTTCCCGAGGGCGATCCCCACTACCGCCACACAACCGAGGGTCCCGACGATATGCCCTCGCACATTCGGTCAGCCCTGACTCGATCGAGCGAAACGCTTCTCGTCGAGTCAGGCCAACTCCTACTGGGGACTTGGCAGGGACTTTACCTCTTTGAGCACCGGCGAGCTCCGCACCGACGACGGCTCGTAGTCGGCGTCTTTGAACAACAGTGACCGACCGCTCCTTCGAAATGGTTGACGCCCACGAGGCGTCGCACGACTTACCACTCGGGTCTTCCAATCCCCCTTACGGGCAAGCTTCGTTTTCACTCAGCCCAAAGTGGCACCTGCAGCGTAATATCGCAACCAATGGGGCTAGGCGCCGATTCCAACTGACGAAGTTATGAAGTCTTAAGAAGGTTTTTGTGAAGGGACCTTAACTTGCATATAGAGGCGAACCCTTCATTCCTCCTCGAGACCCGCGGCCCCTTGGCGCGGGTCTTATCATTGGTTCCCCGAAGCTCTGCCGGTTCGCTTTGCGATGCGCGCTATTTATTTTGGACCTCCCGGCTCGCCCCGGGTTCCTTGCGAATTCGATAGACCCCGATCTGCCAATCGTTCCCTTTTGTCTCCATCGCGAGTTCGAGCCGGGGCGTCCTCTGGAGTTCGCGGTAGAGGTCCTCGCGACGCTTCTGGGCTCTTCTGAGATCGACGACCAAAAAGTCGCAATCGCGGTTTTCCATATAATCGACCACCGCCTCGAGCGGATCGGAAGGGAGCCCGAGGTTGGTTCCGTCGGCATAAAAAGCGACGCGGCCCTTGGCGCTGACGAACCGACAGCCGCTCCCAAACTCCTCGCGCAGCCGCTGACCGAGGCGCTTCTCAGGGGAAGAAAACCAGTCCCAATCATTTCGCGCCCCGCTCGCCAAAGCCTCAGGGCTCAAGAGAAAAATCGAGACGAGCACGAGCACGAGTTCGGGACGCCGCAGCCGATCCGAGAGACGCAGTAATAGATAAAAAGCGCCCGCTCCACAGATCGGGATCAGCGCGGGCATCAGCGGCAACCAAAAGCGTCGCGAAACATAGAAGATTGAGAACGAAAAACCGTAGAGAACGATCATCCCGACGATCGTCCAGAAGGTCGGCCGGTCCATACTCCCACGCATGAATATCAAGCCCAACAAGAAGAGCACGCCGGTCCATATCCCTAGCGACTTGGGAAAGGTTCGAACGTATTCGTAGAGATTGATCGTGAATGCTCTGAGTAACGGGATCGGTTGCTCGAGCAACAAGTCGAGCATCGAAAAGCTCTCGTAGTGCTCGCGCGAGGAGAGTTTCTCTTCGTGGAGTATCATCGTCCGTGACTCGTTGAGCCGATTGAGCGGATCCCCAAGCCCCTTATCGTATTCTTGGAGCCCCCCTGCCTTCGGACTCAACGTCCAAACCCCAACCTTCGCGTGGACAAAGCTTGCGTTCCAAGCGAGCGACGGAGCGACCAAGAGCAACGCCGCGAGATATCCGATGATGCCGCGCCGGTAGTAACTCCAATCCCGGTCTTTCCCGAGAAACCGCGCGGTACCGACGAGGGGAACTAGGATCAAGAGACCGAGAGCCTCGGGTCGCACAAGGTAGGCGAGGCCAGTCAAAAGCCCGAAGCCCGCTCCCACCCAAAGTCGAGGTGACTTGAGATGGAGAAGCGCAAACCACACCGCGCTGACAAAAAGAAACGCGTAGAACGAGTCCGCCTTAGCGTCGCCGCCGTACCGGATCAGAAAGGGGTGGAGAAGCGCGAACCAAGTGCTGAGCTTCCATATCGCCGGCTGGCTCGGAAAGAGTTGCTTCGCGATACCGTAGACCGGCCAAGCAATCAGAGTCGAAGCGATAATTGAGATGGCGAGCGCAGCGTATTCGAGATCACCGGTGAGCGGGTAGAGCCACGCGACCACAAGCGGAAAGAGCGGGGGGATTGCGATCGTCATCGCATCCCAATTGCGCCAGCCTCCGTCGAGTATCGCTTGGGCGTTAGGCAGATAAAATGCCGCCGCGTCGTTCGCGATCGGCCCCCCAAAGCCGGCCGAGAGGAAGCGCAAGGAGAGACCGATCACAATAAGAACAGAGAGCTGGGGCCAGAAGTATCGATGCCCGGTCAGCAAGTGACCGCGACCTACACCAGATCGTGTCGAGTGTCCCTCAGATAGGGAAACGACTTCCGCCAATCGGCTACTTTCTGACTGTCTAACTCAGCGATCGAGATTCCTAGGCTATCGCCCGAGTTCACGACCAGCTCACCTTGCGGATCGTAGACTTGCGACCGCCCCCCGAACACGAACGGCTCGGTCGTTGGGCCCGATCGCCTCGTCTCTTTGGCTTTAAGGTCGCGACTTCGACCCGCTGGGGACGGGCGATCGTCGACCCGTTCCGCTTCAACAGGGACCGCGGGTTGGTACTGACCGACTCGGTTGATGCCGGCGACGTAACACTGGCATTCGATGGCGCGAGCTCTGAGCAGCGTTGACCAGTGCTCGATGCGCACTCGGGGCCATTGGGCGGGAACCAGGATAAGGTCGGCGCGATTTTGGGCAAGGCCCCGAAACAACTCGGGAAACCGTAAGTCGTAACAGATAACGGTGGCCACCCGAAGACCCGCGACTTGAGTCACCTCGGGAAGCCGGTCTCCTGCCGCCAGGTAGTCACTCTCTCCGAGAGCTCCGAACAGGTGCGCCTTGCGGTAATGGGCCACGGCAGCGCCCTGGTCGAAGGTGAAGGCGGCGTTGTAGTAGTACTCGCCGGCCCGCTCGAGCAGCGACCCAGCAAATAGGGTTAAACCGAGTTCTTCAGATTGTTTACGCGCCCACTCAATGACCTCGGGAGCGCTCGGGTCCGCACACGCCCGGCGAAGGTCGTATCCCGAATACCACAGCTCGGGCAAGGCAGCGGCGTCGGCGCCACGCTCGCGGGCCGTCTCTAAGGCACGCTCGACGACCTCGCGATTTCGAGCCGGCCGCCGCTCGTCGGTGTCGATCTGCACGATCGCCAGCCTCACGTTACTCTCCGAACTGCGAGAGAAAGTGGCTGATTTTTTCGAGCAGGAACTTCTCGACCTCGCGCGCTTCCCAAGCGAGCCGCTTCCAGTCTTGGCCCTGCACGGGGATCTTGAACGTCCCGATGTCCTCGACAAAAAGCGACTGGGGGTCCCGTCCATAGCTCTCGATGCGCACCTGGTGATGCGCCTCGAGGCGAGGGTCTTTGGGCGCGAACTGCAACCGAAAACCGACCAGCTGGCCCGGCTGCCCGCACGCGGCGAGATGCTGATCGTCCACTCGGAAGAGATGGTCTGAGAGAAACTTGGGCGCGAGTTGTCCCGAGGGGAGACCGATGAGCGCGCGAAAGGTTAGATTGCGCGCGATCAGTACGGGAATGTTGAGCTCACGGACGGACTTATCGAGCGACTCTTCCACGCGCTTGAGAAACTCATCGAGCGTCGCGGGAACAAAGTCTTCGCGAAAGATCATTCGATCTTTGTGGAAGGTAATGCTCGAACTTCCGACCCCTTCCCCTTCGGCCGTCGCCAGTCGAGCCCCGTCGGGGAGACGCGAAAAATTGTCGTAGCCACACGACTGTGAAACGTGAAGATAGACCGAGCGCAGCGCCTCTTGATGGTGCTGCATGGGCAGATGAAAGAACTCGAGAATACGCGAGATCGTCTGAGGTTCGGCGAGCATCAATTCTCCATCGAAGCGTCGAGGTTGATCCGGGGTAGCGGTGTATTGCTGCGTCGAGCCTGCCACCCCTGTTCGACCAAGTTGTCGATCAGCTCCTCGAGTTCAACCTCAAACTCACGCGATTTGACAAGCAACTCCCCCGTCCCCACTTTGATGACCTCGTAGCCGAGCTCGCGAAGTTCCATCGACACTTGCTGTAGCGTTCGAGCGCCGAGACCCGACAGCAGGACCGCCGGGCTCGCCGAAATCCAATCGATATCGGCGCACCAATCGCCGATCGCCGTGCGGACCGAGGTCGGAACCGGATGCTCACTCGCTTCGGAGAGAATACGATCGATGTCGTCGATTGTTAAGCCGGCTCGAATCCCCTCCCGCACCGACTCGCGCGTGAGTTGGTAACGCCGCACTCGTTCGGCCGAGAGACGCTGGCTGAAGCGAGCAATCTGGTGCTCGAGCCGGAGGCCCTGCCAACCCTCGCAGAAGAGCATTATCTCAAGGTTTGGATTGACGAGGGCGCGGTCGTTTGACTCTTGGCTCGAAAGCCCGAGCAGTTCGCGTCCGAGATCGGTACAGCGAAACGCGCGGAGACGACCGTCAATGAGACCGAGCTCCCCCGCGCCGAGGGGTACCAGCCGCTGCCGAATCCACTGGATCAGATCCTTGGCCAACCCCTCAAAGGTCGAGTAGAGACGCTCGCGCGAAAAGTTATCTTCGCGACGCTCACGGAGTGACTCACGGACTTCGCGCGACTCAAGTTCGAGCAGATAGCGCGACACGGTCGCCCCGACCAATGCGTCGAAGGTCACCCAATTCTCCGCGTCACGCTCGGTCAAAATCTCAAGCAATACCTTCCGCAAGAACTCCTGGTGAAAGCTGCTGCGCTCCCCGAGGCTCTCTTTGAGGAACTTATCTTGGGCGAGTTCAGCTTGGCGGAGTAGCTCGAGCTTCGACCAGACCTTGAGTCGGTCCGAGACCACGCGCAAACTCGAACCGTAGAGTTCGAGCAGACCCAACCTTCGGCAGAGGCGCAAGGTCAGGGCAGCGGCCGACTGCTCGAGTTCTGAATCGAGGCGACTCAGAAGGCTGAGCTCGGTGAGCTGGTCGAGTTGGCGTTTGGGGATTTTGCCTTCGCGGGTCAGTTTGAGCGGTGTCGCTTCGAGATGGCGCAAGAGTCGTTCGATATCGATGAAGAGATCGACCCCGGCTTCGACCACGGTGTCGGGAGACTTCTCCGACAACGACCACATCGACTGAAAGTGCAGATCGAGCCACTCTTGGAAGATAATAATCGCGGGCTCCTCGACCCGGATTCCGAAGTCGCTGAGGGACACTTTGCCGACGGTGCCGAGGCCGAGCTCTTCAAGGGCTCGACGCCACTTCTGTAACCGGGTTTTGGGGAGCGTGCGTATTCCGTGGCGGCTGAGAACCTCTTGAAAGCTCAAGGCGGGTAGCTCCGCCACGCCGCGCTGGTCTACTGCGAGTTGGGTTAGCTCCTGGAGCGCATCGTCCTCGATCTGGGCGAGACGGTCTCCGAGACTCTCCGCTTCGAAATCAACCTCGAAGTCGAGGCGTCGTTGACTCAGTTGGTCGGCGGCAGAGACGTTGGCCCCGTCGACCCCGATCGCTTCGGTCAGTCGCTCGGCCAGTTCATTCGGAATCGTCAACTGTTCCGAACTTGACCCTCCGCCCTCGGCGCGACAGCGATCGAGAAAGCCGCGTTCGAGCAGTTGCTTCATCGCGCTTTCGATCTCGACGACAGGCAACCCTTGTCCCTCGAGCTCCTGTTGGAGGGTCTGGGTTGGAATACTGAAGTTCGGAGTGCGGACGAGAGCTG
>CAYZYD010000071.1:0-11133 GCA_964482505.1 uncultured Planctomycetia bacterium
AGCGAGCGCACGCAGATCTGGTGAGTGCCCGGACTCAGACCGAGCACCGTAGTGCTCTCAGACGTCGGGGGGAGGATCTGACTCAGGGCACCGTCGACAAAGAGTTCGAGGCCCGTCACCAAATTTGGCCAGGGATGCGTCCAAGTCAGCAGCGCGTCGGCGGTTTGCTCATCGGGGACCGGCGCTAGGCTGCAGTCGAGGTCTTCGACAAAGATCTCGGTGGGTGGCGAGCAATCAATCGAGAGAAAGCCGGTTCCCGTCGCGTTGCCGAGGCCCCCGATCTGAACCCAGAGTGGAGTGCCTTGCGCGGCGGGGAGCGTCAAGTCCTGCAGGTTTGTCCCCGTCCGGCAACCGATATCGTTCCCTCCAAACGCGGGACAGCTTTCCCAGACGGCGGCGAAGATTCCGAAGTTACTCAGCGGAGTACCGATCGAGAGTACTCCGTCGCAGGGGGCCGTGAACTCAAACCAAATATCTCGAGGGTCCGGACCGACCAGACAGCTCGGACTCTCGCCTTCGGAGCTCGCGGCCAGCGTCGAAAAGGGGATCGTCCCCGTCGTTGCGGGTTCGGCGTTGAGACAATCGTCATTGATCGGGATTTGGAGGACTTGAGCGAGGATGACTCCGTTTCCGCTCGCCTGCTCGGCGCCGCCTACTTGAATCAGAAACGATTCCCCCCCGCTGACCGCAATCGTGATTTCACTCGTTGAGAAGGGACCCGTATTGTCGTCGCACGCGACCGGTGCCCCGAGCGCCGGGCATTGAACTGACGACCAGAGCGCGAGCCGCGTATCGAGCCCGCTGCCGGCGGTAGTGACCCGGAGTAGGCCCGAGGCCGGGATATCGACCGAGTACCAGAGATCGATCGGCGCCAGCGCGCCGCCACAGGGAAGCGACACCCCTTCGGAAATCGCAAAGCTCGTATCGAACCCGACCGGGGTGCCGAGATTGAGCGGCTCGGGACTCTGGCATTCATCATTGGGAAGTGGTGGGAGGCAATCGACGGTCAAAGTGTCGTTTCCTGCGGCGACGCCCCCAAACTGAATCCAAACTGTCTGTCCGGCTAGGAGTGATGGAACTGTGAGGACACCCGTCGTCGAGCAACCGAGAGGGCTGTCTCCGGGGAGCGGGCAGCTTTCCCACACCGAGAGAACTTGGGGGAATTCGTAGGTCGTCTCCAAGAAGAGATTGCCCGCGCACGGGATTGTGTAGGTGTACCAACTATCGGGAACTTGATTGCCACAGAGACCGACGGGGCTCGGCGTGGCGGTTAGGTTGGAGACTGCATTGGCGCCGGTTGAAAGAGGGAGGGCGCTGCCACATTCATCATTTTGGGCTAAGGGAAGACACTCAATAATGACGAGCCCTGCACCGGTAAGAGACGCGGTCTCTCCGCCGACCTGAACGAGGAAATTCTCGCCCGAACTCACCGGAAGAGAGACCTGCGCACTCAGCCCGGGTCCGCTGTCTTCGTCGCAGGCGATGGGGGCCGACGTCGGACAAGAGGTTCCCGAATAGATCGCCAGCCGGGTATCAAAGATGGAACCGTCGGTGCTGACGACGAGGATTCCCGTGCAGGTGGCTGTCACGCTGTACCAAACATCGATTGGAGTCCCGAGTCCGCAACCGGGATCGATGCCGTCAGTGGTCGCAAGCAGGCTATGAAACGTTGCCGAGCTGACCAGGGGGAGTGGTTGGCTGCAGTCGTCGTTGAGGGGAATCTGCGGGCAGAGCGGTGAGGGAAATCCGATCGCATCGTCGACGACGATCTGCCATTCGTTGAGGGTTCCGGCGTCGACAGCGACACTGTCGGTGATGCGCAATATCCAAGTCCCTTGGGATGATTCACCGCTCATGTCGGCAAGGCTGCCCGGGCCTTGCGGCTGCATTTCATACGCGAATCCGCTCGTCAACTGACCGGGGTCGAAAATGCAGCCGACGGTCCCAAACGTGACTTCGATATTACTCGAGGGAGCGCTGGCGCAGAGGACGACGACCGTCCCCGCCGGGGATTCGAGTTCAATCGTAAGGTCGGAGACGAATGGGTGGGTGATATCGAGGCTGACCCGGAGGTTTTGAATCGTAAGGCCGACGGGAAAGTCGATCGTGTCGGTCGCGGTTTGTAAGTTGGGAATCGGAAGCTGAGGACTCGAGCTCTCTACCGCGGTCCCGGCCCTTAGGGTTGTGGTCAAGGTGCCGAATACGAGTAGGAGTCCGAGGAGTCCCGAAGCTCGAGACGCGAAAAAGCTAACAAATGAATGAGGGCGCACGAAGTGTCCTCTCAAAGTGAGGTCAGGCCCGGCGCATACCCTATAGAAGTGGTAGGAGGGCGTTGCCGTGTTCCTAGCCCGCATTATTCACGAGCCCGCTACTTCGGAGTCGCAAGGCGTCCGCTCGCGGAGTCAGACGGACGCTTTGTGACTTCTCGCTACGCGGGTTCGTGAATAATGCGGGCCCGAAAAATTCGACTGGGCCACGAAGTCGATCTTCCTTCACTCCGCACCTCGCGCGAAACGCATCTGCGATTCGCGACAGGCACGGAGCTCGAAATCTGGGCCTCGTGGCTCGAACTCCGCTTCTCGGGCGGGCTGCTAGACCGAGGGATGAATAGCGCCAAGCTCGCGGCAACGCTGCTGCTCATTACCGTTCTTTGTGATTCTCACCACCGGGGAGCCGTGGTCAACGCTATCGTTTCCATCATCTCTATTCGAGGTCGGTTTCGGGCGGGCTGATAGCAGCCCGCCCCAAAAAACTACTTTCGATGCGGGAGGCCCAGATTTCGAGCCCATTGTCCTGAGGGGCCCAGTACCCCCGGGTTCCAGTGCACCCGGCGAATCGAAGGCGTATTGGTCATACTCCGAGGTTTCACCGGGGGGCGAAGGAAGCTCGGCCTCATACGCGGAATGAGACTTTCGGGACTCGCATTGTTCACGAACCGCGTAGCGAGAAGTCGCAAAGTGTTCGCTCGCAAGGAAGAGGGACGAATTCGACCGCAGGCGACCTGAGAGGTCGCCCGAGGATCGTATCGGTTCGTCTGACGCCGCGAGCGGACGCCTTGCGACTTCGCAGTAGCGGGCTCGTGAATAATGCGGGCTAAGGGCAGGGGTAAGTTGAACAGTCGAGACCGTCCGAGGTGGGATCCTCACCGCAATCGGGACCCGGTGCCGCCGGTGGGGGTGAGCCGGGTAAGAAGAGGAATTCGAGCAGAAAGATCGCGTCGGCGATGTTGATAAGTCCGTCGTCATTACCATCGCGAGCGTCTTCACAGCCCAAGACCTTTGAGCCGATGAAGAGCTGTTCAAGAAGCAAGATCGCGTCTGCGATGTCCCTAAGACTGTCGTGGTTGACATCTCCACGGACAAATGAAACGTCGGGAAAGGTCGGTATCTCGAGGAAGTCGAGGTAGAGCTCCAGCAGGGCAGCTTGATCTCCGCCGTAACCGCCAAACTCCCAGGACTGAGAGATCACGTGGGTCGCCGATCCATCGGTCGAATAGGCGACAGCGGTGACATAATCCTGATCGGCATCCAGAAAGAGATCAGCCGACGACGAGCCGAGAGCGTCGCTACTTGCGGCGACGAGTCGGTCCGTGTAGTCGTTCCCGGCCGAGTCTTGGTTGTAACTCGCCCCGAAGTTTGTGGTGTCGATACCGAGC
Organism: uncultured Planctomycetia bacterium; assembly: GCA_964482505.1. Classification (GTDB taxonomy): domain Bacteria; phylum Planctomycetota; class UBA8108; order UBA1146; family JAJFFE01; genus CAYZYD01. The sequence goes on from CAYZYD010000071.1 coordinate 3,656, forward strand.
TGGGTATCTTCACCGACCATACTCGTAAAGCTATCGTCGCCGTCCTCGATCGAACCGTCAGCGACGCCATCGACGAGATTGAAATCGGACGGGGTTCCGAAGGACCAGTAGTCGGCACCCTCAACAACGATTGGGGCGAGGCCTTGAGTCACGAACTCATTGAGTCGGGCTCCTTCGGCGAGGTCGAGATCTCCGTCGAATGGAAAGGTCCCCAGACAGACCCAGACCAGAGCGGGCGATCCTCCGATTTCGAGGACCGAATCGACGGTTTCGACATCCGAGGCCGCGATACCGATCGCCGTCAAAGCGGAAGTAATCGCTTGCGGACTTTCGATGAGCCCACCGGAGTCTTTATCGACGATGACATAGCGGCCTGAAAGATCTTCGGAAACGACCACGGTGCAACAAGTCGACCCGGATGTGACCCCCGCGAGTTGGGGTGCGACGCAGATGGTATGCGAGCCAGGCGTAAGACCACTCACTACCGCCGAGGTCGAATCGCTGGGGAGACTCTGGTCGAGCACTCCGTCGACGGTCACCTCGATCGAATCGAGAAGGCCCGAAAAGGGACTCGACCAGGAGATCAGCGCTTCTCCGTCGGTTGAGCTGGCGGGGCAGACGAGTTGTTCGACAAAGACCGTCTCGGGGGAGACGCATTCGATACGCGCGACCAGAGTTCCCGTGCTCCCGCCCACCCCTGAGATTTGAAGGAAGAAAGAAGAGCCCGCGGGCGCGGGCAGTGTGACGGAGACATCGTCAAAACCGACCGCGCCTTGAGCACAGGCGAGTGGCTCTGCGTCGCCGCAGCTCGCATAGACCGCGAGCCGAGCGATCGGCAGGCTATCTTGATTGGGTAACGAGAATCGGATCGCCCCTTCCGAGCAATCCGGCTCGATCTCGTACCAAAGGTCCCGCCCTGCCTCGGGCTCGCCGCAGTCCGGCGCCACCCCGCTCGCCGTCGCGGTCGAGGTGTCGACGAAGAACTGATCCACTCCCGAGACCGTCCGAAGCTCGGCGGCCTCGCAATTGTCGTTTGCGGCCGGGTTCCCGAGACACTCGACATTGAGAACACCGCTGCCGGTCAGGGCCGCAAAACCGGAGCTCTGCACCAGGAGCGTCTGCCCGGAATCGACTTCGAGTTGGAGTTGACTCAGAAGTCCGGTGCCACTGTCGTCGTCGCAGACGAGCGGGGGGTCACCGGGCGCGGGACAAGCGTCCCATACCGCCAGCCTTGTATCGAAGCTCGACCCCTCTGTATCCAGAATCAGGGTGCCGGTACAGCTCGCGGTGTATTCAAACCAGACGTCGACGGGATCGGCCGAAGCGGGGCAGCCCGCGCTCGCTCCGGGGTTGATTCCGCTCATGGTTGCGCTAGTGGTGTCGAACGTGGTGGCTCCGTCGGTCAACACGACCGCCGCGCCGCAATCATCGCCGAGCACCGGGTCGAGGCATTGAATTTCCAGAGTTGCATTACCTATGGTCGAGCTTGCAAATTGGATCCAGTACTGAGAACCGGTCGCGGCACTCGTATTGATCGCGTTCGCAACTCCGCTCTGGCAATCGATGACCGTTCCGGTTGGCGGGCAGCTGTCCCAGACCGTCAGCGAATGGTCAAACTCGGCCTCACTTTCAAAAGTGAGGTCACCGTCGCAAGTCGCCTCGTAGAGGTACCAGGTATCTACTCCGGAATCGCAAGTCGCAACGCTCGCGGTCGAGCCAAAATTAGTTAGGTTCGTAGTTCCCGCGGACACGGTCGTGGCTTGATCGCATGCATCGTTGGCAGCGTCGGCCGATAGCGTCAAAGTGAGCGTATCCTGCCCCGTCGATCCGAGGTCCCCGCCAAACTGAAGCCAGTAGGTCTCGCCCGCAGTGACCATCAAAGTGAATTGCGACGCTCCGAATCCGATGCCGCTATCCCGGTCGCAAGCGACCGCAGTATCGCCCGGTTGGGGGCAGGCTGGCCAAAGCGCGATCAGGGTGTCAAAGCTGCCGGCGGTCTCGACGGTCAGCGATCCGGAATTCGGAATCGGGAATAGATACCAGGTGTCTCGAAGCGCGGCTGTAGGAGCGATGCAATCTGGGAGTACTTCCGCGGAATCGGCCCCGACGTTTCCCGCCAGTACTGTCGCTGTTCCGCTACTCAAGTCGAGATTCGTCGCTTGGGTACAGTCGTCATTGGGCGGAGGAGGGAGGCATTCGACCTCGAGCGTCCCCTCTCCGTCCGCACTTCCCGCGCCCCCGACTTGGATCAGATACGTTTCGCCAGCGATGACCTGAGCCTCGATCAGGGAGAGCAGGCCGGGTCCGCTGTCGTCGTCGCAAGTGATTTCTTGGGCACCCGTACTCGGGCAGTCGGGCCAGAGGGCGAGTCGAGTATCGAAGTCGGCATCGCTCGTGGTGGCGACCAGCGTTCCCGAACAGGGCGCTTCGTATTCGTACCAGACATCGACGATGTTGCTGCCACCGCACGAAGGGGTATCACCGGTGGTGGCGCCTTCGGTGGTAAACGCGACCACGCTCCCGCTCGTGACCAACGTGGCTGTCTCGCAGGTATCGTTGCCCACGCCCCCAGGACAGATCGGCGGCGTCCCCGGGTTGCCAGAGAGGATCAAGGTCCACTGGTTGAAGAGGCCCTGGTCGCCGCTCGCATCATCAAAGATGCGGAGCTCCCACACCCCGGCGCTCGAGATCCCCGTCAGATCACCCAGCGATCCTGGTCCTTGGGGTTGCAGCTCGGTGGCGAGACCGGCTGCGAGTTCGTCTTCGTCAAAACGGCAGCCCAAGGTCGAGAAAGTAACGAGGAGATCGTCGTCCGAACCACCCGCGTCACTGACCAGGACGATAGAGCTCCCATCGGGCGAGTCCAAGGTGACGACGAGGTCCGCGCGAAAACTGTGGGTCACGTCGAGCTCGATGCGGATGTCTTCAATTGCAAAGTCTTCGTCGATCACGACCGAGCCGACCGTTTCGGCGAAGTCTTCGATCGGAGTGGCGGGACTTTCGCTTTCGGTCGCGGTCTGTGCAATCGTGGTTGTGGCGATCAACCCAAGCGCTGCGATGGCTAGGATCGGGAGTGGGACGGTTCTCACGGTATCTACCATTCAGAATTTGTGATGCCGACCGTTGAAAACGGTTTAAGCGGCAACATCGGAGGCCCGCCTGGCCGTCGGTGCGGCGCTTTGGAGCCTCGGGCGAATAAGCACTTTCTCCGAGCTTCTCTTCCCCCCGAAGAGGAGCCCCCATTGATTCATGAGCCCCGCTACTCCCGCGAGCCGCGCAGGCGGCGTCAGACGAACTCATGAATAATGCAGACGAGTCTACCTCCTCGGTCGATTCCAATCTTCCGACTTCGTCTAGTCCTTCTTGAATGTTTGATTTACGGAAACTGAACTCGTGGTCCTTTCCGTGGAAGGATCTGCCCGGCGGCACCTTCAGTTCTCGAGCGGATCTCTCTCAGGACTTCCCTCAGACGTATCACCTATAGATTCGTACCGATGCGCTGAAACAAAAAAAGGAAGCTTCGAACCATTCGAAGCTTCCCGGCAGGTATCACCGCCGGCCGTTGACTCTGCGAGTCTCTTGCCGGTGGTTGGGGGACAAGGTTGATTGTCGAGGCAGTTATTCGACGAAGGTCAACTGAGAATTGCCCTCGCTGACTGCGACTCCTTTGCGAATAAACGTCGATTTCGTCGGGCCCGCGGCGAGTCGCACCTCGATCGAATCTCGAGCGAACGAGTATGCTTCGACCAGGGCAGATTCGAGACTGTTGATCCAACCGTCACGGCCCACTTCATCGGTGGCCTCAAGCCAGTTGCGGCTGTCGTTCCAGCTGTGGAACCAGGCCCGGCTACCCGTTGTCGCAAACCGCAGGGCGGGTAGCACGTCGACGAAGTAGAGCTGAACTCTAAGCCCGTACTCAGAGCGCCAGGCGTCAACCGTATCTGAGGTGATCTGAAGCTTGCGCCAGTGCTCTTCCGATCCGAGACCTCGCTGCGTGAGGGCCAGTTCGCCCAAGGTCTGATCATTGCCACCCACGCGGCGTTGACCCTCTGGTGAGAGGCAGACGAGACGGACGGTCGCTCTTCTCAGCGAGGGGTGGGGCGCGGCGAGCGCCTCGTGGGCGGGGTGTGAGATCGCTTCGAGAAACTGGTTCCCGTCGGAACAGAGAATGTCGAGCCGATTCGTATTCTTGACGCTCCTCAAGAGCTCATTTCGAAAGGGGAGCGGACTGCCGTCTCGGTAGATTGCGTTGAGGCCGCTCTCGCGCAACGCCCAAGTCGGGAGCAGGCTCGTCACTGCTTGACGTCCGATACTGAGTGCCTCGAGTGCGAAAAGCCCGACGACTGCTCCGATAGCGAGTCCGGCGATAGGTATGGTGAGGCCCTGTTCGGGCGAGCTATTCAGCGAGACGAGCAGACCATTGACCCCGATCACCGATATCAACATGACAAATCCGCTGATCGCGTTCGTCCAGCTCAGTGAACTGCTCAGTCCGAGTTCAGGGGTGGGGAGGGGTTTCTTTTTGGGGGTCCACGAAGCCAGCAATTTCGATAACACTCGTGGATTCCGGCCAAATCGGGCCAAGATAAGCGGGAGCAGCGCGGCTCCGAGAGGCCCGATGACGAAGAGAAAAGCCGATAAGACCGAATTCATTCCCTGTCCTTTCCGAGTTCCGTTGGTCGAAAAGTGTCAAGGCAAGCTCGGGGCCCGCGGTGCCGAGCCGGAGGCTTTTCTTCCGAAGGACAGCTCTTGTCGCGAGTAAGCGCTCAGAGTCAGATTCGAATCAGGAACGCCTCTCTCTGTCGATTGGGAAACTTATTCCGAGGTCAAATTGCCGATTGCCCGTATGAGCCCGCTGCTCCGAAGCCGGTAGACCCGCCGCTGGCGGCTTTCGCTGGGACGGTTAGGTCCTCGACGACTCTGCTGGTCGCCTCCAGATGAATCGATTCGTCTTCCATGCCAGGAAACGCCTTACGGCTTCTCGCTGCCACTTAACTCGAGCCCGAGTAAGTCTTCGGAGGGCCTCCGGATCGGCGCTTCCCGTCCTGGAAAGTCGACCTGAATCCGTGCTGGGGAGGGGCGCGAAACGCGGCCGCGTGATCACAACTCAAGATTTACTTCACACTTTTAACCTCGACCTGAAAGGTCTTACTTTGATGACGAATCTACGGATCGCCGTCCTCGTGCCCCTGCTTCTCGCTTGCTCACCGTCGCTCTGGGCCGAGAAACCGATCGTGGAAACCGCCCAAGCGGCTGGCAGTTTCGAGACGCTGTTGACCGCTTGTAAAGAGGCGGGTTTGGTCTCTGCACTCAGCGGCCCCGGTCCCTACACCGTATTTGCACCCACCGACGCCGCCTTCGGCAAGATCGATTCGAACACGCTGGGTTTGCTGCTCAAGCCCGAGAATCGCGCCAAGCTTCAGACCATTCTCAAGTACCACGTCGTATCGGGTCAGCTCTCGACCGCTGACCTGATCACGAGTCGCGGGCTCACGACTCTTTCGGGTCAGCGGGTCGATCTGGCGGTCCAGTCGGGAGGGCTTTCAGTCGACAGCAGCAAGATCGTGCAAGGCGATATCAAGTGCACTAATGGCGTCATCCACGTGATCGATAGTGTGATCATGCCTGAGTTCAAAAACGTCGCCGAGATCGCAACCGCCGCCAAGTTCAATACGCTCGTCGCCGCGGTCAAGGCGGCAGGTTTGCTCGAGGTGGTTGCCGGTCCAGGGCCGATTACTGTCTTCGCTCCGACCGACCAAGCCTTTGCAAAGCTCCCCAAGGGAACCGTCGAGAGTCTCCTCAAGCCGGAGAATCGTCAGCAACTCGTCGGGATTCTGAAGTACCACGTCGTGCCTGGACGCGTTTACGCAGACCAAGCCCTGCGTGCTCAAAGCGCCAAGACAGCCCAGGGGAAAGCCCTCAACTTCGGTCTCAAGGATGGCGTATTCAAAGTCAACGAGAGTCAACTCCAGAAGGTCAATATCGAAGCGTCGAATGGCGTGATTCACGTAATCGACTCAGTGCTGCTGCCGCCCAAAGCGAACAACTCGAGGGTCGGATCGCTGGAATCAGAATCCACTCGCCTCATCGAGCTTGCTATCGATAAAGGCGTCCCGCTCTTCAACCGTGGTGAGCACGGAGCCTGCGCCGCAGTGTACGAGGTCGCCTGTGCCGCTCTCCTTCAAATGGACGAGATCGACCGCCACATGGCGAACCGGGTGCGCCATTCGCTCCGGAGGGCGCGTCAGCAGCACGACATGACGGCTCGAGCCTGGACCCTTCGCAGCGTTCTCGACCAAACTCACCAGTCCATGATGACTCAGCCTGTGTCGAGTCGTCCCGAAAGTCTCTAGAAGGCAATCGGTGCCAGAGCGGCCTCGCCGCTCTGGCATTTCTGACTTTAAAAGGAATTTGAATTGACCTCCCAATCACCGAACGAGATGCTATCCCCGATGGTGTGCACCCCGCCCCGAAACAGGGTTCGAGTATCCGGTCGGGCCCCGCTTAAGGGGTCTCAAAATGACTCGATCGTTCAGGGGCCAGTTTCACCTGAGATTCGACGCGATCCGTCGAGAGGCCGCGAGCGCTTGGCTCCTTGGCTTTTCAAGCAGAGCACTCATGATGCCGCGCTCACGCTACGTGGGCAGTCGGAACCCTTCCAGTATCCAAGCGCTCGCAGAAGCTTGACCGAGCCGTTCAAAGCAGCTCAACCGTCGCCGAACTCAGTCGAGCGTCGCGAAAAGCGCCCGGTCGCGGGCGGCCACCGCGACCCGAAGAGTCGACTGACGGTGGATCGCCCAACATTCAACGTTCCAGTGGGAGACTCCTAGACATCTTCAATTTTGGAGCGAGTAGCGCAAGGCGATCCGAGTGCCACGCAGCTCTGTATCGATACCTACGGTGGATTGGTTTGGTCAATCGCCCTGCGTTTCAGTCCGACGCGCAGCGATGCCGAGGACGCCGTGCAGGAGGTCTTTCTAGACCTCTGGAAAAACGCGGATCGATTTGACGCGCGTATCGCCTCGGAAAAGACCTTTATCGCCATGATCGCCCGGCGCCGTCTGATCGACCAACTCAGAAAGTCATCGAGACAGCCTTCGACCGAGTCGCTCACGGTCGGAGCGGATGATAACGAGAACGGTCAACGCGACGTCTCAGACGACGACAACTCATACAGCACCGTCGAGCGAAGTGAGGAAGTAGAGAAAATCGAGGGCTACATCAAAACCCTCAAACCTGAGGCGCAGCAGGTGCTCAAACTCGCCATTCACGAGGGCTGGTCGCAATCGCAGATTGCTGAACGGCTAAACATGCCCCTCGGTACCGTCAAGACCACAGTACGCAGGTCACTCATCAAAGTGAGAGAGATGATGGGTTTGGTCGGTGCAGACGGGGCAACTCCAGAGGCAGCGGGGAGATAACCGATGAACACAGCATTCCCTGAAAACCCGCGCCTGGCTGAATTGCTTTCCGACCGA
>CAYZYD010000072.1:0-11016 GCA_964482505.1 uncultured Planctomycetia bacterium
GAATCGTCTTGGGGCTCGGCATGCTGACGAAACAGCCCTATGTAATTCTCTTCGGGATCCCGCTGCTCTGGACCGCCTGCGGCTTTTGGCGCGAGGATATTGAGACACGCAAATACAAGATCCAAAACCTGATCCGAAGCGCGGTCGTCGCCTTTTTCGTCGCCGCTCCTTGGTACTTGGTCTACACACCCGCGACACTCGGCGATTTCGTGACCTCGTGGTCGGCCGGCAGTCGCGAAGGCGATCCGAGTAGCTTCAGTTGGGAAGGGCTCCTCTACTATCCCGATTCGCTGATGCGACACAGCACAGGACCGGTCTTTCTCGGGCTCGCCACCCTGGCCATTCTCAGTTGGTCCGTATGGCGACCAAAGTCGGGTCGCGCGCTTCGGCCCTTGACGCTATCCGCGCTCCTCGGAGTGGCGCTCTTCTTCGGCTTCCTCCACGCCAACAAAGATCCGCGGTACGTGATGCCGATCCTCCCCCTGTTCGCTCTCGCGATCGCGACCACGCTCGGCTCGATTCCTTGGGTTTCGTTGCGGGTGGGGGCCCTCCTCGGAGTCGGTCTCTTTCAACTCGCGGTTGGTTACGGGAGTGGTCACGGCGACGTCTCTCGCGCGACTCTCTTCGGTTACTCGCTCTTCCATGTGCGCAGTCAGTACTGCCATCCGCCCGATCCCGACGGTTGGGGGCACGATGAGATCCTCGAGGTCGTTCGCGAGATCGCGCGCTCTGCGAACGAACCGATCAAACTCATCACACTTCACGACGACATCGACGCTTCGGGCGAGATCGTCGCCGCTACTACGGCGGACTTGCTTCGGGCCGAGGATGGTATCGAGATCCCCGCGATCGACGCCGAAAGCCGGATTCGCAAGGCGCCGGTCGGTCGAGCGTTTCTTGTGCTCGTCGCCTACTCTCGCGCCAAGCTCGAGTCGCTGCGAACGAGCGACCCGTCCACATTGATTCCCGAAGAGCGCTTCTGGGTCGAGGAGCACGCGCGCTTGGTGGAGCTGGCAACCGTGACGCGAACCTCCGATGGTCGCTCCTTCTCGCTCTACCGACACCCGGGGAGGTCGCCTTGAGTTCATTCCGCTGGCGCCATCTCCTGCTGGCGCCGATCCCACTTATCGGTTGGGCCCTTCTCATCGCGATCTTGCTCGACGGCGAAGACTCCGGTCCCGAAGTGGAGACTGACCGTTCAAACGCGGAGCCCGCCCGAACCGCGGCCGCGTTCGCACTCGCGATAGACGCGCTCCTCCCATGCCTTTTGAGTGCGATCTGCCCCCCTGCTCTGAGTTGGTTACTGGGGAGTGCGCATATCCTCGCGCGCGACGTACAGAGGGGACGCTACAGTCTTGGTCGCCTCTTGACGCGAGCTCCGGCTCGCGCGGGTTATGGTTGGACGGCTTCGTACTTCGCCAACCTCCCGTTACTCTTTCCCTTGGTCGGGCCGCTCACCGAGTTGGTTCTCATTGCGCGAGGATCTCGGACGTTGGGTGATCGTTTGCGCGGCTGGGGCCTCGAGGGCCGAAGTCCCTGGATGCTTGCGCGGTCGATCTCGTCATCAACGTTTGAGCAATGACTCGATGTCGCGTCGTTCGCGCTCGTATTGATCGAGCAGGAGTTCGGGGCGGTCGGTAAAGAAGCCGTTGACCTGGGGAAGGTACTTCTGAAGCGTTACCAGGGTGTTCGCGGTGTAAGGCAAGATGCCGAGCCGGCGGGCGCGGATCGCGGCGACCATCTCGGGCTTGAGGAGGTCGGCAAAGTGGTAGGGGGGACCCGGCACGCTCGGTCCGACGTATTGGGCTCCGAGCGCTACCGCGTCGTCGAGCCAACTCTCGTAGGCCGCGAGGTCGTCGGGCGGGATCGACCCCTCGCCCTCCCAAAGCAACAGGACTTTGGGAGGCTCGGGAAATTCTTCGGCGAGCAATTGAAGACCGAACCGGTCAAAGGTCTGGAGCAGCAACGGGCGATCAGGATCGCGTCCATCCCAGCCTCGTCGAGCGAGGAGTGCCTTGAGATCGGCTTCAATTCCGGGTGCGTGTTCGCGTCGTTTGATCTCAAGGCAGAGTCCCGGCTTCTTACCCCGTGCCGCTTCGGCGATATCGATGAGGGCGTTGAGCGTGAGGATTTTCTCGCCGTCGAACTGAGGACGAGCCCGCTCGGGATAGGCACGGTTGAACCAAGCACCCGCTTCGAGGCGCTCGAGTTCTTTCCAGTCGAACTCGCTCACGGGAGCTTGCGCTCGGTCCGGAAAGAGGTCCGCGACATCGGTCGTGCGCGCTAGGTCTTTATCGTGGACGCAGACGAGCACGCCGTCTCGAGTGCGTTGAATATCGGCCTCGAGATAATCCGAGCCGAGATCTCGCGCGAGCGTGTAGGCGGCACGCGTCATCTCGGGTGCCCAGTAAGAGGCGCCGCGGTGGGCGATCACGACCTGTTCGAGCTGCGCGGCGGCCCGTGGCGACGAATCGGGGGCCGATGTCGAGTTGCACGCGGTGGCAAAGAGCAGCGCGAGTCCAACTCCGTACCGGGTGAGCGAGTCCAAGCGAGATCCTCTCAGCAACTCAGACGGGTCTCCCTTGAGCTGCGGCGTCATGGTTGGGCACCCGGTGGCGATATTTGAGGCGCCTCAACCGCCCGACCGAGTACACTGATTCGAACCAGGCTCTGGTCCCCGACTCCCTTATAGCCGAAAACCGAAACGATGGTTCTCTCTCCACCCGCCGAGATCGCCCGCGAACTCGGTCTCTCTCCGCACCAAGTCGAAAAAACGGCAAACTTTCTTTCAGACGGCGCGACGGTCCCCTTTCTCGCCCGCTACCGCAAAGAGGCGACCGGCGCCCTCGACGAAGTTCAGATCACGCAGATCCGCGATCGACTCGAGCAGCGGGCCGAGCTCGACAAGCGGCGCCAATCGATCTTGGGTTCACTCAAAGAGCGCGGCCTCGCCGATCCGGAACTTCTCGCGAAGCTCGAAAGAGCTTCGACAAAGGCTGAGCTCGAAGATGTCTATCTTCCCTACCGCCCCAAGCGTCGAACTCGAGCCCAGATTGCGCGCGAACGCGGACTCGAGCCGCTTGCGATGCTGCTGCTCGAGCAGCGTTCCGAGGTGCGCCCCGACGAGGTGGCCCAGAAATTCGTCGATCCCGACCGCGACCTCCCCGATTCAGCAACGGCGCTCCAAGGCGCGCGCGATATCGTCGCCGAGCTGGCGAGCGAGAACGCGAGCTGTCGCGCCAAGCTGCGCGAGTTACTCGGTCGCGAGGGCGAGCTCGTGGCCAAGGTGGCGCGCGGGAAGCGCGACGAAGCGTCTAAGTACCGTGACTATTTCGACTGGCGCGAGCCCGTGGCGCGAGCCGCCGGGCACCGGGTTCTCGCTCTGTTCCGCGGAGAGCGGGAGGGCCTCCTGAGTGTTTCGATCCCGCTCGACGAAGCCCGCGCTCTCAAGGTGCTGACGCAGACCTTCGTCAAGAACCGGTCCGCTTCGGCCGAAGAGATTCGTAGCGCGGTTCAAGACAGTTACAAGCGACTCATCGCGCCATCGATCGAGAATGATCTTCGCGCGGAGCTCAAGGAGCGCGCCGACACCGAAGCTATCCGTGTCTTCTCGGACAACTTGCGCGAGCTTCTGCTCGCGCCGCCGCTCGGCCAACGGTCGGTGCTCGCGCTCGACCCAGGCTTTCGAACCGGCTCCAAACTCGTCTGCCTCGATCGGCAAGGCGCGCTCCTGGAACACAGTGTGATCTACCCCCACTCGGGCGCGGCGAGGCGGGAGCAGGCGGGTCAGATCCTCAAGAAGTTGCTCGACCGCTACGCGATCGAAGCGATCGCGATCGGTAACGGCACCGCGAGTCGCGAGACCGAGACCTTTGTCAGGAGCGTGACCGCAGGCTCCCCCGTCCCGATCGTCCTGGTCAACGAATCGGGCGCTTCGATCTACTCAGCTAGCGAGATCGCCAGACGCGAATTCCCCGATCACGACGTGACCGTACGCGGCGCCGTCTCGATCGGTCGCCGGCTGATGGATCCTCTTGCCGAACTCGTCAAGCTCGATCCAAAGTCGATCGGCGTCGGACAGTATCAACACGACGTCGATCAAAAGGCGCTCAAGCGTGGTCTGGATGACGTGGTGTCGAGTTGCGTCAACGCGGTCGGCGTCGATCTCAACACCGCGAGCGAAGAGCTCCTCACCTACGTCTCGGGCCTCGGTCCCCAACTCGCGCGCAACATCGTGAACCACCGCACCCAGCAGGGAGCCTTCAAATCGCGAGCCGAGCTCCTCAAGGTGCCGCGCCTCGGCGCGAAGGCCTTTGAGCAGGCCGCGGGTTTCCTTCGGGTCAGAGACTCCCGCAATCCGCTCGACGCGAGCGCTGTTCATCCCGAGAGCTACCCCGTGGTCGAGTCGATCGCTCGTCGGCTCCGCACCGACGTTAGCGATCTTCTCGGTGACTCCGAGCTCCGGAACAAGCTCAACCTCGAGGAGTTCGTCGACGACCGCGTCGGCCTCCCTACGCTCGAGGACATCCTCTCCGAACTCGCCAAACCCGGACGCGATCCGCGTCGGGAGTTCGAGGTGTTCTCGTTTGCTGAAGGAATCGAAACGCTCGAAGATCTCAAGCCGGGGATGACGATTCCGGGAGTCGTCACGAATGTCACGAACTTCGGTGCCTTCGTCGACGTCGGTGTTCACCAGGACGGCCTGGTTCACGTCAGCCAACTCGCCGACCGCTTCGTCAAAGATCCCGCCGACGTGGTCAAGGTCGGCGACACAGTGAAACCCCGAGTGCTCGAAGTTGACCTCGAACGCCGTCGCATCAGCCTCTCGCTCAAGCGCGACCCCTCGGCGAGCGGGGCGAGTCGAAACTAGCCCGAAAACTCATTCCCGCGCGGGAGGCCGAGCTTGCTTCGCCCAGTCCCCCCGGGAAACCTCGAAGTATGACCAATACGCCCTCGATTCGCCGGGGGGGCAATGGGCTCCCGAGGACAATGGGCTCGAAATCTCGGCCTCCCGCATCGAAAGCGATCGTTCCGGAAAGGGACCCCTTTGCGATCAGTCGGGCTGGACGACTGTCGCTGTTGCCGCGCTCCTGTTAGAGTCCGAGTCCATGGAGCGAATGCGCGAGGGTGAGCTATTTGAAGACGATTCGAACGGGTCGAATCCGGAAGGGGCCCAAGACTCTTCCGACGGCGCCGCCGAGACGGCTGCGATTCTTGAGGTCGTCCGACGCACTTGGGGTTTTGACCAGCTCCGCGATCTCCAGCTCGACGCGATCCGTGCTTCGATTGCGCAGCGCGACTCGCTCGTCGTCTTGCCGACCGGGGGCGGTAAGTCGCTCTGTTACCAGGTTCCGCCGCTCGTAACCGGACGGACCGACGTGGTCGTCTCGCCGCTGATCTCGCTGATGAAGGATCAAGTCGACGGCTTGCGCGCCAACGGCTATCCCGCGGTCGCGCTCCACAGCGGTCTCGATCGCGACGTTCGGCAGAATGCTGAAATCTACCTCAAGTCGGGGGAGTGCCGGCTGGTGCTCGCGTCGCCCGAACGTCTGATGACCTCAGGGTTTCAGTCGCTGCTCGCCAAGATCCCGGTCAGCTCGTTTGCGATCGACGAGGCGCACTGCATCAGCCACTGGGGGCACGACTTTCGGCCCGAGTATCGACAGCTCACGCGGTTGCGCGAACGCTTCCCCGAGGCGAGCTTCCACGCCTTTACGGCCACCGCAACCGAGCGTGTCAAGCGGGACATCGTCACGCAGCTCGGACTCGTCGATCCGACCGTGCTCTCGGGTCGTGTCGATCGCGCCAACCTCATCTACCGAGTTGTCCAGAGGACCGAACTTCGTCAGCAACTGCTCGATGTCCTCGGTCGCCACTTAAACGAAGCGGTCATCGTTTACTGCATGAGTCGCAGTGAGACCGAGCGGCTCGCCGCATTTCTTCAGTCGAAGGGGCACGACGCCGAGTTCTATCACGCAGGGCTCGAGCCCGAGGCGCGTCGTCGCATCCAGGACCGGTTTGCGAGCGAGGAACTCGACGTCATCGTCGCAACCGTGGCCTTTGGGATGGGGATCGACCGCTCAAACGTTCGCTGCGTCGTGCACGCGGGGATGCCCAAGTCGATCGAGCACTTCCAGCAGGAGACCGGTCGTGCGGGTCGCGACGGTCTCGAGGCCGAGTGCGTTCTTTTCTATTCCCCCGCGGACGCTCTCAAGTGGATGTCTCTCATCGAACAGGCGTCCGAGGATCGCGAGTCTCTCGCCGCGAGCCGGGCACTCCTCGATCAGATGCGCCGCTACTGTATGCCGAGTCAATGCCGACACCGCACGCTCTCCGAACACTTTGGCCAGACCTACGACCACGACAATTGCGGCACCTGTGATGTCTGTCTCGGCGAAAACGAAGCGCTCGAAGATGGCTTGATCCCCGCACAGAAGATTCTCTCCTGTGTGGCGCGAGTACGCGAAGCGTTCGGGATGGGTCACGTCGTCGACGTGTTGCGCGGCGCCGATACCGATCGCGTCCGCAAGTTCGGTCACGACAGCCTCAGTACCTACGGATTGATGAAGGACGAAGCCAAGTCCGCGCTAACCCAACGGATCTATCAGCTTCTCGATCAAGATCTGCTCACGCGCACCGACGGTAACTATCCGGTCTTGCGGCTCAACGAGGAGTCTTGGCGTGTCTTGCGAGGCGAACGCGAAGTCTGGTTTCTGCCCACGAAGAAACGGCGGACGCGCAAGAGCGCGGCCGAACGGGACTCTTGGGACGGGGTCGACCGGCCGCTTTTCAGCCGGTTGCGAGAACTTCGGACGAGTATCGCCCGCGAACGCGATGTTCCTCCCTACGTGATTTTCTCAGACGCGACCCTGCGCGATATGGCGCGGCTCAAGCCTTCGAATGACACCGAGTTGCTCGCGGTTCACGGCGTCGGCGAGAAGAAGCTCGCAGATCTGGGAGAGCAGTTTCTCGCGGTGATCGCCGAGGAGAGCTCCCATTCGAGTGAATCACAGTCGAGTGAATCACCGTAGAGCGAGTCAACTTGATCGACGGGTCGGGGCGAGCAGAGCACCTGCCTCGGGTTTATTCTTGAGGTTTGCGGCGATCGAGAGGTAGGCAGCGAGCGTGCTTTCGCTACTCGACGCGTGCTCCCCCGGTTGCTCCGCGGAGTAATCGAGGGAGAAGGGGCAGAGCCCCGTAGATGAGGACGAGCCAGCCCATTCAAAGACCACTTCGTTCAGCCCATCAGTACTGCTGTAGTAAAGTCGCCAGTCGACGTAGAGACCAAAGGCGAGGAGCAAGGAAAGCACAAGCCAAAACCCCACGAGGCTCTTGAGTGAGAGTGCAGCGAGGGAGGTTCCGGCGACGAAGCAGATTGAGCCGAGCGTGAGGATCGCGAATCCGGTCATAAAGCAGATCCAAGGCAGTACGTCATCCCCGGTGAAGGTGGCGGTTGATGGATCGAGAGAGCGATACCGACAGCGATGAGGGAGAGCGAGAAGACCGCGTACCCCACGATTTCCGAAAGACTCACCCTCCACCCCACTTTCAAGGGGCACACTCTATCAATGGGAGTTCAAGCCGAGCAAGCCCTCGTTGGCAACCTGGTCCGACTGTCTTGCCAGCGAGACTAAGTGCGAAGTCCGTTCGATTCTGCGTCCGATGGAACGAGTGCTCTTCGCTTGCCATGTAGTACTCGTACACGCCGAGGGCGAGTGCTTCCATGGCTTTCTCCGCCCGCCGGCGAGGTCAAGCTCCCACGCCCGTCGCCTGAGGTCTTTAAAGGATCCGCGAATCCCCGGACTCCTTGTAAACCTGATATGATCGGACCTGCGCACCCCTGCTTTCAGTGCGCGTCAGATGCTGAGTTGGGTGAGTTTGCCGGCGAGCGAGAATACGGGTGGTCGGAGCGATGTCAGACAATAGCTCGGTCGAGGCTATGCTCGTCGAGTTTTTATTCAAGTATCTCGCCGATCTCGAAGCGGGCACCCCGGGAACGATTGAAGAGTATCGCCGCGAGTTTCCCGACTGTGCGGATCAGATCGAGGACGAGTTTGGGCGGCTTCGCGAAGACGGTCTGGCCGAAGCCGACGAAGTCAGTCTGCTCTCGATTCACGAGGCCAACTCCAAACCCGCCAAGCAAGAGCTGAATCCCGGCGAGAGCATCGGCCGCTACCGGGTCGAACGCTTTCTCGGAGCGGGTGGGATGGGCGCCGTCTATCTCGCTACCGATCCCTCGCTCGACCGACCCGTCGCGGTCAAAGTACTGCCGCCCGAGTTCGGCCAGAGTCGGGCCCGGCTCCGCCGGTTTGAGCAGGAGGCGCGGACGCTTGCGCGTCTTAACCACCCCAATATAGCGACGATCTTCTCGTTTGAGGGCGACGGGGCTAAGCGCTTTATCACGATGGAGTGGATCGACGGGGAGTCGCTCGCCGACCGCTTGGTTCGGGGTCCGCTGACCGTGCCCGAGACGCGGTCGCTCGCCGAGCAGGTGCTCGCCGCGCTCGACGCTGCCGCCGACGCGCGCATCGTCCACCGCGATCTCAAGCCGGCCAACATCCTGATCCGCTCGACTGGGCTCGTCAAAGTGCTCGACTTCGGTCTCGCCAAGACCGTGCAAGCGGTCGCGCTCGATCTCGAATCGGATGCCTCCCGCGCCGGGGCTCTCATCGGAACCCCGGGCTATATGTGCCCCGAACAGCTGCGCGGCGATCCCGTCGACACGCGGTCGGACCTCTGGGCGTTTGGCGCGATCCTCTACGAATGCCTGACCGGGACGCGCGCGTTTGGTGGGAAGACGCTCGAAGCGGTGCTCACCGCGACACTGCTCGAGCCGCCCGATATGGATCGGCTGCCGGCCGAGACCACTCCGGCCTTGCGGTCGGTGATCGAACTCTGTCTCTATCCCACTCCGGACCGCCGTCCGAGTTCGGCGGATCAAATTCTCGAGGGCCTCGCCGTCGACCACGATACGCTGTCAGCGACACAACTCCTCTCGACTCCGAGCGAGCGGCTGCCCGTCCGTTCGCTCGAACGGACCCTGCCCGACGTTCTCGTGGAGCTTCAGCTACTCCGCCGTCTCGCCCAGGCGCACGAGCGGGTGCCGTTTCGCCTCACGATTCGAAACGAGGCGCGCGAGTCGGTTTTGGCGAGTTACGTTTGGACTGATGATCCGCACTGGGAGACGGACCGCGACCAACGCACCGTCGAAGTCGGCCCGCGCGAGACGGTCTACCGCGTCGACTGGGCTCGCCCGCGCACGGTCGGAAAACTGACGGCACCCGCGATTCAAGTTCAGGCCGGCGAGTCTGAGTTTCGGTCCTCTTCCGAACCCTCTTGGCTCACCGTGAACGCGGCTCCCGAGCATAACCCCTCGGTGTCGCTCCCGGATAGTTTTGAGCGCGTCGTCGAAGACCCCGATCGATTCGCCGGCTCGCTCTTGACTGTCGTCGGCGACCGCGGTCTCGGCAAATCGGTGCTCCTCCAAGATCTCGCCCGCCGATTTCGTGAGCGCGGCTATCGTGATCTCCGCGCGTTTGTTCCGGCGACCGACAGCCTGCCGCTCAAGGTGTTTCACGACTGGCTGCGCGAACTCGTGGTGATCCCTGAGACACTTACGTTTGAGTCTTCGGATCGCACCGGGCACCAGCGCCTGCTCGAGGGGTATGTCGGCCAAGACTCGCACGCGGCGCAATTCTTCGCTTCCGAATTGTTCGGTTCATCGTCTAAGGAGCCGCTCCCCGAAAGCCTCAAGCAGCTCCATTGGTACCGGCTCTTCGCCGCGGCGGCGGCCGAGTGCCCGATCGTGCTCGTCGCCGACAACTTCTCGTACGCGGGACGCGACAGTTGGGCGCTCTTACGCGATCTTCTGAGTCGGGCGCGGGAGGAACAGGTGCCAATCCTCGCGCTCGTCAGCTATCGACAATCGCAGTCGACCTCAAATCTCGAAGAGTCTGGTGACGCGACCGCTTTCGCCGAGTTCTTTCGCGAAGCACCGGTTCTCTTCGAGGCGCACCGACTCGCCCCACTCTCCGCTCGCGAGGTATCCGACTGGCTCGACCGAGCGCTTCCCGAGCTCGACGTCGAAGACGATCTCCCATGGCTTCCCGAAGTTCTCCACGAACGGTCGGCGGGAGTCCCCGCCTTTCTCGCCGAACTCGTCGAGTCACTCACGGATTCGCCCGAACCGATTCTGCGCATGGTCGACGGCCGGCTCCGCGCGGCGCGAACAATCTCGCGGGCCGAGTTTGAAGCGTTGCTCCCTTCGGGTCGTCGCGAAGTCGCGAGTCGGGTGATCGCAGCACTCTCGCAGGAGGTCCGACCCGTCCTCGAATTCGCAAGCCTCTTGGGCGTTGAGTTTTCGGTCGCGATTCTCGAAAGCGTGGTGCCCGATCAGGATCAACTCGACCGCTCGCTCGACGAACTCGAAGCGGCCGGAGTCATCACCCCGATTTCGACCGATCTCGACACCTACCGATTTGCAAACAACGCCCTGGCCGAGGCCGCCTCTCAAAGTCTAAGTCAGCGGGGGCAGCGACGGCTTCGGAAGATGAAGCGCGAACTCGTCGAAGCGGTGAAGGAGGCGCGCGATGGCCGAGCTTACGCAGCGTGGCTCGGTAAGACGCTGCTCGAGCTCGGCGAGCCTGAAGAGGCGGAGCCGTTTGCCGCGCAAGCATTGCGGCAGCAGGTGCGGACCGGCGAGTACGCGAAGGCGTTGTCGCTACTCTCCCAGTTCGACCCCGAGTTCGAGAGGTCGCCCGGCGACTTTACGCATTACTTCCGGCAGGCGGCGCGAGTAAGGATCGGACTTGGTCAACTGGACCAGGCGCGCGAAGCGGCGCAGCGGCTCGTCGAGGCGACTCGCTCTGAGCCTCGGTCGCAACCCTACTTCGACGCGCTCCTACTCTCCTTTGAAATCGAGAATCGGAGCGGTCGACTCGAATCGGCCGAGTCGTTTCTCAAAGACGCGCGGCAGTGCGCCGAAACTCAGAACGACACGCCTCAGCTGCTCTCGGT
>CAYZYD010000073.1:0-10966 GCA_964482505.1 uncultured Planctomycetia bacterium
TTGATCACTTGCCGAGGCAAAATTCCGCGAAGATCTTGTCGAGCGTCGCCTCGGGCGAGATCCGCCCTGTGACCTCTTCGACTCCGCGGTGGGCGTCTCTGAGGTCGACGACGAGGAGCTCGGGCGTTAGTGACTCGAGAACTGCGGGCTCGGATAACTCCGCAAGACCCCGGTCGAGCTGCTCGAGCTGCTCGAGTTGCCGCGCGGTAAACGAAGTCGCCCGACTGCGGCGATCGGAGGCCTCGGCAAAAGCCCAAGCCGCGAGCCTCTCCTCGAGTTCCGGAATCCCTACCCCAGTCTCGGCGCTCACTACGAGCTGACCTGGGACGAGCTCGGGTCGCCGGGCGGTCGAGTCCGCCTTGGTCAACACCAGCCAACGTTCCGCCGCGCCCGAGCCGCGAACCCACTCGCAAAGCATGTCTTCGGGGTCGCGTGTCAGGTCGACGAGGTGGAGGACGAGATCGGCAGTGGCGAACAGCAGACCGGCTTGCTCGAACGCGCGCGCTTCGACCGCCGCGGCGTCAGCTCGCTCGCCGGGAAAGTCATAGAGTTCGAGCTGACGACCCCCGCCGACCGGCACCTCGGCGCGAACCGCGTCCCGAGTCGTGCCCGGAAACTCGGACGCGATCGAGACCTCGCGACCCGCTAGTCGATTGAGGAGGGTGGACTTACCCGCGTTGGCGCGGCCAACCAGCACGACCCGAGCTCGACCTCGCTCGACGGCGGGCGATGTCTCTCTCATGATGGCCGCGAGCTGCGCGCGTACCGCGTCGATCTCGCCCCGGATAAACTCGGGCGAAGGTGGTTCGACCTCCTGCTCGCTAAAGTCGAGGCCCGCCTCGAGAAGCGCGATGAGAGAGTGGAGCGCGTCACCAACCGCCGTGATCTGAGGGCCGAGCTGGCCTTCGAGGGCGAAGCGGGCGGCTTCGAGTTCGCTCGAACTCGTAGCGTGAATGAGACTTGCCACCGCCGCTGCTTGAGTGAGATCGAGACGCCCGGAGAGAAACGCGCGACGCGTGAACTCACCCGGCTGGGCGAGCCTAAAGCCGGCACCTTCGAGCGTGGCATAGAGACGTCTCAAGAGAGGTGGAGAGCCGGGCAGATAGAGCTCAGCCGACTCTTCCCCCGTATAAGAGCGGCGCGGAGCAAATGGCAGGACCACCGCAGGGCAGGCCGACCCGGCTACGGAACCCGGGCGTCTCGACTGGCCTTGCCAATAAATCGAGCCTACCGCGGGAACACCCGCAACATAGGGCGCTGACTCCGAGCCCACTTCGGGCTGCCAGAGCGCTTGCAGGCGAGTCCAAGTCCCCGTCCCACTCAGACGAATGACCGCGAGTTCGGCCGGGGCTTCGGTCGTGGCGAGCGCGTAGATCGGAGCGCCCGCTTCAGGATCAGAACCGAACGTCAGGCGAGTCCTTCCTTCCTGAGCTCCGCTCGGATGATGCGCTGCTCGACGATACCGAGAGCGGCTGACGTCATGAAGTAGAGCATCAATCCGCTCGCGAAGTGGTAGAAGATAAAACCGAAGGCGACGAGCATGAAGGTCATGATCTTCTGCTGCTGCGCCATCTGCTCATTGGAGGGCTTGGGCATCAACCGTTGATTGATAATCGTGAGCGCGACATAGCAGAGCGGCAAGATATTAAAGTGAGTCCAGCCCAGCAGCGGGACCGTGAATCCCAGCGGGAAGAGCCGATCGGGCTGGGTGAGGTCACTGACAAAGAGGAACGACTCGTGACGTAATTCGATCGCCACGCTAAAGGTGCTGATCAACCCGATCCAGATCGGCAGCTGCAAAAAGATCAGCATACACCCCCCGAACATCTGAGCCGGATTGAAGCCGTGCTCACGCATCAGTTTCTGAAGCTCTTGATTCATCTTGAGGGGATCGTTCTTGTACTGCTCCCGGACCCGCTGCATATCGGGCTGAATCTTCGCCATCTTCTTCTGCTGCCGTTGCAGCATGGCTTGATTCTTCTTCTGGATCGGGTGGAGCGAAAGCTTGACGAGAAACGTCAAAAGGATAATCGCCAGCCCGTAGTTTCTCACTACCGCGTGAAACCAGCCGAGCAACACCAAAAAGATCCGCACCAGCGGTCCCAAGTAGCCGTAGTCGATAAGCTCGTCGTAGCCGAGGTTTCGATACTGATTGACGATGTCGCGATCTTTGGGTCCGAAGAAGAACTCAAACTTCTGCTCGCCCGAGACCGGGACTTCGAAGCCGACGCGGTAGGGATGACCCTGAAGCCCCTGTTCGCGACGTTGACTCGGCTCGCGACCCCGACCGTCAATCTTTTGGGGTGAGCCTTCGATCAAGACGTCGGTGGCCTTGGGATCGAGATCGACCGGGCGCAGAATCGAGGCGAAGAAATTGCTTTCGACCCCAGCCCAAAGCGTCGGCAGAGGATCGACTTGGAGTTCGACGTCGGTACTCGAAATACGATCGCGATCGCTGTCATCAAAACTCCCGTCGGGAAGCGCTCGCCCAAAGACCGCTTTATTATGGTCTCGACCCCCGTCGTACCGCAGCGCTTTCGGACCGAAGAAACGATACGACTTTCCGGCCGGCACTCCCTTCACCTGCACCAGGCAGTCGACAAGATAGGGATCCTTACCAAACGAGATCGTCTTCGAAATAGCGCGACCGTCCTCGAGAGCGTACGAGAAGACGATCTGACTCGCCGAGCTCTGGGTGACCTCCCAGGAGACTTGGTCGAGGCTGACGGGGAAGCTCGTCGACCGGAGCACCGCGGCTCCGCCCGAGTCCCGGTCGGGCCCGAGCAACTCGAGCGGTGGTTGATAGTCTTCGTCCTCAAATTTCTTGAGTAGCACTCGCTTGATCGTCGCTCCGACACTCGATAGTTCGAGCCGAAGTTCTTCGCTCTCGAGGGCGAGATCATCGACCACAGGATATTCGGGGAGTGCCGCGGCCGCCGAAACCGAGGGATCTCGGGGTTGGTCCTCGACGGGAGAAGGCTGAGCCGGATCTTTCGAAACTCGCTCAGGGGTATTCTTATCCGTGCTGACCGTGGTTTGATTCGGATCGGTTTTGGCGGGAGGCTTTCGGTTCAGATCGGCAAAGAGCCAGAGGATCCCCATCGAGATTCCTATGGCGAGAATAAACCGGCGCTCAAGAGAAGGGTCTGACACGACCGTGTGTCCTCACTCGGGAATTCGGGCTAGAGGTCGACGCGAGCCAAAGCGTGCGCTTCCACTCGCTGACAAGGAAGAACGACGCAGCTCGCTGCCGGTTAACCACTTTGCTGCTCACTACTGGGCTAGGAACAGTACGCTTCAGGAACAGTGCTTAGAGAGCACTGCGCTGGGAAACGGGGCGCTTTGGCAAACACGAGGCAGGGTCTGGTCTTCCGCGGGGCGGACCAAGCGCTTCTACCGGCCGTCGATGAGCCGAAGGGCGAGATACTCGGGGAGCACCGGGTGAGCTCTAAACTGCTTGATCGTTTCTTCGACGTTGTAAGAAACTCTCACAAACTCGACCGTCTCCCCGTCAAAAAGAACGTACGAACTTCTCGGGTCGCCGTCTCGAGGCTGTCCGACCGAACCGACGTTGATGATGACCTTTTGATCGGTCAAACGGTAGTGGTAGTCGGTCGCCGACGGAGGAATAAATCGGTAATCCTCGGTAAAGACGCCGGCGGTGTGGGTATGACCATTAAAGCAGAGCGGCTGCTCGAGGGCGGCGAAGATGTCGTCCATCTTCTCGGTGTTGCGGATGTCTGAAACAAAAATGTACTCGCGGATGTACTCCCGCGGGGAGGCGTGGACATAGAGAACATTCTCTTCGACGTGGTGGTCCGCCACGCTGCCCACAAAGTCCCAAAGTGCCCGATTTTCGTCGCGAGGTGAAGACGCGAGCGTCAGTTGCTCTTTGGTCCACTCGATCGCAACCCTGGCCTTCGGATTGAAGCCAATGGGCTCGAAGAGGACCGCCTCTTCGTGGTTCCCCATCAAGTTGAGATCGAACTCCATGCTCAACTTGAGGCAGGTCCGAGGGTCCGGTCCGTATCCGATGATATCCCCGAGGCAATAGATCGTATCGACCCCACGCGTCTCGATGTCTTCTAGCACCGCTTTCAGTGCCACCGAGTTGCCATGGATGTCCGAGATGATCGCTCGTTTCAACGAACTCCTTTGGAAGGAACGGGGAAAAAATGAAGGGTGTGCTCCCAAGGGTTGGCTCGGGAAAGCTGGCCGCTACCCGACCGGAAGGGCCGGCACCCGCAGTTACCTACTTACTCAATAAACCTTGGAAGCTCTTCACTTGTAAAGTTGAGTCCCAGCGGAGCTCGGGTTGAAGATCTCGTTTGGTCGTAACGACTTCGGGACTGTAGCAAGGCCCTCAGGCAGTGTCAACGACCCGGGAGAGCGATCTCAGGGAGCTCTCGTCGGAGGGGGCTCCTCGCCGAAGGGACCAAGGGAAGAGTCAGAAAATGAGGTGTACCCGCTCTCCCCAACGATGAGATGGTCGAGAAGAGCGATACCGACGAGCTCACCCGCTCGCGCGAGACGATCGGTGAGACCAATATCGGCAGTGCTTGGACTCGGGTCGCCACTCGGATGGTTGTGCACGGCGATGACACTCGCGGCCGCGAGTTGGATCGCCGGGCGAAAAACCTCCCGAGGGTGGACCAAGCTCGCGACGAGCGAACCCCGCGAGACTACTCTTTCGGCGATCAGTCGGTTGCGGACATCGAGCAAGAGGATCGAGAAGATCTCTTGGCGCTCGTCCCGAAGACGGAGATAGAAGTGTCGGAAGACCTGATCCGAGCAGAGAAACGGCCGTCCGAACTCGATTCGGTCTTCACTCACTCGACGCCCGAGTTCGAACGCGGCCACGAGCCGAGCTGCTTTCGCTCGGCCGACCCCGGCGAGCGCCACGAGCTCTTCGGGCTCACGAGAGGCGAGCCCGCGCAGACCCGAGGCGAGTTCGAGAGCCTGACGGCCGAGCTCGAGTACGGTCTGCCCTCCGCTTCCGGTCCCGAGAATCAGCGCGACGAGTTCGAGGTCGGTCAAAGCCGCGGGACTCTCGCGAAACAGTCGCTCCCGCGGCGCAAGGCCCGACCTACGGCAATAATCGAGGAGTTGTTGGCCCTCGAGTCGACGAGGGCGTTCGGGCTTTGGAGACACTGACGGCGACTTTCTGAGGAGGGCTGCCGAAGCTCCGCAATCGGTGCACCAGTGCAAAAAAAAACGCGCGCCTCCCCGACGGAAAGCGCGCGTGATCTCTTCAGAATACGATCGATCAGATTTCGCAGCCGATCGCATCGTCTGTCGGGTCGGACCCGACGTGCGGGAAGGGCGCCGCGGGCGGTTCGCCGCCGACCAGGAATTCTTGCAAGGCGGTGCGATCGCTCATCGTGATTACCCCGTCATCATTGACGTCGGCCGCGTCAAAGTTGGGCAACGACAACGTACCGTTGATGACGCGCGTGATGAGCGAAAGATCGGTCACGTCGACCACGCCGTCGCCGTTGATATCACCGCGCAAGAAGTCAGGCGCCGAACCGACCGCAAGTCCGTCCGTCAGGGTCACCGACTCGCTCTCAACCTGGATCTTCACGTTCCAGGCGGTATTGGGAGCGAGGGAAGCCGTCGAGATCGTGACTTCACTCACGCCGGTGTCACTATCGATCAAGGTTGGGCCCGCCACAATCGTCGCGACCTCTTGCCCGATCAAGACTTGAACTTGAGAACTCTCACCAAAACCGACTCCGGTGATCGTCACCTCGGAGGGTTGGCACGGTGAGATCAACGCCGGGCTCAAATTGTCGATCGACAGCTCAAGCGCGCCCTCTTCGAGATAGGTAAAAGTCCCTGCCGAGACGGTCTCGATTGCGTTCGTTACCGAGACCGGTACTGTCCCCGGAAAGCCAGCGGGTGTGGTAAAGCGGATCTCGTTTGTCGACACGAGCTCGATCGTGGGCTGATCCGATCCGATAGAAACCGCGGTCGCGGCGTCGAACCCAGTCCCGGTCACGGTGACCAGCTGGCCCCCACTGCTCGGACCCGAGGCGGGAACTAACGAGGCGACCGTCAGCGGGTTGTCGGCCTCGCTGACTGAGACAAAAGCGGAGACCCGGGCAAACTCGAACGAGCTATTGAGCGCACTCAGTTGCGAGGTATCGGTCAGTCCCAACTCATAACTACCTTCAGCCGCGTCATCCCGAACTCGAAGCTGGACCGAGAAGAGCGGCGTCTCCTGGGGATAGCTGCCGAGATCGAACGCGAGAGCGGCACCGGTGGTGTCGGCGAAGAAGTAACCGACGAGTCCCTCGTCGTTGTCTGAGACCAGCGGGATGTCAATCGTCCCCGAGCTCGTAATCGCCGGACTCAAGAAAGAATTGAGAATCTCAAAGGCCGCCGGGTCAAACGAGAGAACCCCCGCAAACCCGCTCAGTGATCGGTCGTAGTTGGCGGATACGTCGACGTAGAACGTCTCGCCGGGACTGACCCCGATCGCCCCGTCGTCGAACTGGGGAACCACGACAAACGCATTCGCAAAGGAATCGACGCGGCCGTCGACAATCGACCCGGACGGAGCGTCGGGCCCGTCGAGGTCAATCGTGGTGCCGTCGATATCGGTCAGCGAGATTTCTCCCTCGTCGTCGAGAATGCGAATCTGGGTCGAGATCAGCTCAGCGAGCTCACCCATACTGAGATTGGCGTCGTCGGGGATCTGGCCACGAAGGATAGCCAGGGCCGGCCGGTCACCGTTCAAGGTCGCGCTGACGACCGTGTTTGAGCAGCTGATCGTGTAAATCGTGACGCCCGACCCCTCGACCGAAGTGCTCGTTCCACAGTCGACGATCACTTCGTCGACGACAAAGGCCGAGTCTTGAACCTCAACCTGCAATTCAAAGCTCTGAATCGGAGCGACGAGGTCGGCTTCGATCGCCACCTCGATACCGCTCGTCCCCGGAGTCAACGCGAGAGTCGGCACGATGAGGCGAGTTCTCAGGGTGACCGTACAGGTCGGGTTCCCCGTCGATTCAGCTCCGGCTTGAATTCCGACAACGCGGTATTCGACCTCTCCTTGGGCAGGAGTGAGATCGAGGTACTCAGTCGCCGCGCCGTCGAGTCCCGAAGCGATCTCCTCGCCATTGCGGAGAATCGAGATCGAATCGTAAGTCGTCTCAAGACTCCAAGTCAGCTGAACCACACGCCGTACCAGCGATCCCTGCACGTCGGTCGTCGCGTTGCAGACGAGTCCAAACGGCGGAACCGGACCGTCCACTGTCGCCGCGGTTGAAAAGGCGAATCCCGAGATCGAGTTACCAGTCTCAAAAGCTTCGAGTCGGTAGACGTAGGTGCCCACTGTCGGGAAGTCGGTGAAGAGGGTCGCGGTCGGTGCGAGGACGACCTCACCAAAATCGGGATCGACCGGCGTGTTCTCGTCGATCAGTGGGATTTCCGATTCGTCAGTCACGAGGATTCGGCTCAGCCGGAGCTCGCTGTAGAGCTGGCCGTTGAGCCAGTGGAGGTTGATACGTCCGTTGACAGCATTCGCGGTAAATCCCGAGGGGGGAACGATCGTCGGATCGAGATCCTCAACCGAACATTCGAGCGGTGCCGACCGCCCCACCATGGTTCCGTTTTCGTCGGTCAACTCCCCCACTGCGACGAAGGCGACCAGGTGACCCTGGCAATTGAGCGGCGTGATAAAGGAGTTCGTTGTCACTGTCTGGACGAGTTCACCGTCGAGGAGGACCTCGACCCCGGTGAAGTTGAAGTTGGCCGGAGTTGCACTGGCAAGGGTCCAGAAGGCGGCGAACTCACGTTCGCTGTCGTCGCAATCCATCGGGTCGGGGTCCGTCACATCGGGCGAGACGTTTTGGGTCGCACAGCTATCGAGAATTGGAGCCGGGACCACGAACACCTCACAGAAGACCGATTCTGTCAGAACTCCATTCACAACCGCGCGAACCTCACAGCTATTGATCTGACCGATTTGAGCCTGCGTGGTGAACTGAGTCGCTGCACCATTCAAGATCTGGGGCGCCCCCCCATTGATCACCACTTCGACTTGGCTCACGAGGTCGAGGTTAGTGCCCGAAGCAAAGCTCCATTCGAGGGCGAGGCGATCGGTCTGAGTCCCGCCGGCGCCGACGCCGAGTCGAGGCTCACAAGTGAGATCGACGACGCCCGTACCCGTCATAATGTCGACGGTCACCGTGCCGTTTTGAACCGTCGGAACGATGGGGTTCGTCGGCTGATCCGCTCGCGTAAAGCTCGTGCTGAAGTCGTCGACGGTGGCGCTCGTTCGAATCCCGATCGTCTGCGTGATCGGAGCCGTGCTCAACACCTCGAAATCGTATTCCGCGAGCACGAGACTCGAGCTCGTCTCGAGCGGCGAGTCCGGATCAAAGGTCACCGTGAACACGCCAGGGTCGTCATTCGAAGGAACGCCGTTCGCGGCCGGCTCAAGTGCCGACGGGAGTCGAATGTCGCGCACCGAGAGCTGATTGGGATCAAAGTCGAGCGCGATGTTGTAGGCCGAGAGTGGCTCGGAGAGGGTGCCGATCACCTCGACGGTAAAGAAGTTGTCGACGCCGACAGTGAAGGCCGTCGTTTCGGTTTGAAGCGCGACCGCGAAATCGGCGGAGGCGGCCGCACCGGTGACGAATGACTCCGCGACAATCAATCCGCTATCTTCAACGACGAGAAGGTCGAGTCCGCTGTCCCCGAGGATGGCACCGACAAAGAGCGATGAACCAAATGCTCCCGAGGCTCCGCCGACGGTAAAGATCTCGGTATCAGCGCTCCCGAGTTCAGCTCCATTCCGACGACCGTAAACCCGTACGGTTCCACTCTCATCGAGTGTGACGAGATCGGTACCCGCTTGTCCATCGG
The DNA here is from genome assembly GCA_964482505.1 of uncultured Planctomycetia bacterium. Lineage (GTDB taxonomy): Bacteria > Planctomycetota > UBA8108 > UBA1146 > JAJFFE01 > CAYZYD01. The sequence goes on from CAYZYD010000073.1 coordinate 8,875, forward strand.
CGTCCCGCACCGTGAAGTCGACGAGCGTCGTCCCCTCGCTCAGGCCGAAGAGGGTCGGATTCCAGACCGTGGTCTGATTGCTGAAGTTTCGGTTGTCGTAGATGAGGAGATCGGTCGAGTCGGTCCGGGCGATCAGATCGAGCTGACCGTCGTCGGTAAAGTCGGCGATTTGGAGCCGGCCGAAGGTGTCACCGAATCCGCTCAAGCTCCCGACGAAGGCGAACTGAGGGGTTTCAACCCCGCCGACTGATTCGTACTTGAGAGTCGCGTACACATGGTGCGCGGCCGTGGTCGTGGCGTGGAGATCGGGCGGGGCATCGGGGCCGGGTTGGAGTGGGTGGTTGCTCGTCGCGCCCGAGTAAAAATCGCCGAGCGCGATATCGACGACCGCTCCGGATTCGGGAGCAAAGAGTAGTCGCGGCTCGTCGTAGAAAAACCCGAGGTCGGCGTCGAAGAACTCGGGCATCCAGAAGACGCCCTCGCTGCTCGCGATGACGAAGTCGAGGGTCCCGTTGGCATCGAGGTCGGCGATTTCGATATCGACGGCCCCCGAAACTTGCCCGTTGAGGACGAGCTCGGTCGACACAAGTTGAAGATTATTAAAATCGTAAACGGTGATCCCCCCACTGGCAGAGAGCACCACGAGATCGGCCTGATTGTCTAAATTCAGATCGGCGACCGCGCTTGCGACTGGGGTGCCCACCACGGGGCCCGACGCGCCGACTCGGAAATCATTGCCGATGAAATGAACGGTCGAGTTGGTAACGATACCCACTTCGAGCCCCGCGCGCTGACGGACGAAGTTACCGATACGCGTCGAAACTCGCTCCGAAGTGGGAAGCCCCAAACTCTCGAAGTCGAAGTAATTGGCGACCTCACCCGAACCGATCTGAAAGCTAAAGGTATAGGGGTCGACCGGCACGATGAAGCCGGATTGATTCACCCCCTCGAGCGCGCCAATCTGGACCGTCACCGTCTCCCCGTTGAGAAAAGGTCCGAGATTGGTCAGCGTGAACGAGTCGACGACGAGGGTATCGTCGGGGATCGGGGTTTGCGCTGCCGTCGTCTCAGCCGACGTGGTCGACTCTGTCGCGCTCTCATCAGTCGTCCCATTATTCGTGCCGCCCGAATCACCGCTTCCCGACCCGGAATCCGAACCACCCGCCATCCCGGCAAGTCCTTGGAACTCGGGGGGTAGCTGATCGATCGGGGAGCCCGTCATCGGGTCCGAACCGCTGCTAGTGCTCCCGGAATCCTCGCTCGTTTGAGCATCTGAGCGATCGTCATTTCCACTGGACATATCGTCGCCGCTCTCGTCGCTACCGCCGCCGTCTCCCGAACTATCGGGATTCGTGAACGGACGAGTATTGGCTGTCAAAGTCACGACGTGGCTGCCGCTCTGAGAACCGGTGACGTAAACAACCGGACCGCCCGGAGGGTTGAGCGAAGCGTCTGTTACCGGCTGTCCCGCAAAACTCACTTCGACCATCGGTGAGATCGCCTGGTTGGTCGAATTGGGGAGCGGGGTTGGATCGGGCCGTTGAGGGAGCGCGAGCGAGCCCGCGATCGTAAACGAGAACGAAGCATCATCGAGCGGGACGCCCGACGCGTTCTTTATGTTGTCTGAGAGCGAAACCGTCACTACTTCGCCCGAGCTAAACGGTGGCGACGCGTCCGGATTGTTCACGGGGCCTTCCGAAGTCAGAGTGAGCAAACGAGTTTCTGAGTCGTAGGTCACACTAACAACGTGCACGCCCGAAACAGTCCCGGAGACGGAATAGTTACCAGGCATAAGGGCGAGTTCTTCGTCGAGGTCGCCCGTAAACGTGATTTCGATGGTGGTGTCGGGTGCGACGTTCGTAGCCCCATCCGCGGGGTTGGTGAAGTCGATTCGGCTCCCTTTGAAGCACCCCGTGGTGATTAATAGAGTGCCGGCGAGCACCGCATAAGCGATTCGGTTCATCGGAAAGCGCCTCCTCAGGGTCGAGCTTTCGAAGAGAGATCAGTTTTAACGTTCGATTTTACTGCCCAAAAGCAGAGGGAGGATAGTCGAGACTGAGATTCGGAGTCGCAAATCCTGCACGGGCTCGCC
>CAYZYD010000074.1:0-10951 GCA_964482505.1 uncultured Planctomycetia bacterium
AAGCGTGGGGGAGTCGCGAATCCGTCAGCGCGAGCGCCCAGATCGGGGCGACGCCGAGACCCGCGGCTCGAGCGCGCGAGACCAATTCGAGTTCGTGCAAGAACCGGTCGGGGTTGGTGTAGAGCTCCCGATTGATCGAACTCGCGACGCCCCCGCGCTGGCAGTGTTTCCAGAGGACCTGCTGATCGGTCGAAGGACTCGCGTAGATTGCGTGGGGGACGCGGCCCTGGGTGGACGAAACAGGTTTGTTCGTGGGCTCGCCGGTCAGAAAGCCGACCGCTTCGAGTTCTCGCTCGCGTTCGGGGTCGTAAACGACGCAGCGATCTCTTTGCGATGAGATTTTGAAACCGCGCAGCTCGGGGGAGGCGGCCAGCTTCTCGGAGATAGTGCGGGAGAGACGAGACTCAAGAGCCATAGCGTGGGGATCCGGGGTGACGTTCGGCGAGAGGAACCAAAAGAAACGGCGACGATCTCAGGTGGCGCAGAGCCTACTGGGTCCCCATCGCGCCGGCCAGACCGGCTCGGGTATTTCACGGCTCGCCGGTCCGAAATGGCGGCCCTTCGTCTTGAGCCTTCAATCGATCCGCGTCTTGAGAAGCAGCTCAAGCCCCTCGCGCGGGTGCCGATAACTCGATGGCATTCTCGCCGTTTTGCGAGACCGAGAGGAATCGAGCGACTTGTGACTCAGAGATCCGCTGTGACGACATCATCAACGAGACCCGCAGAGGAGACCGCGGCCCGAGCCCGGGTCACTCCCGAACAAACTCCCTCCGCCAGCCCTCGATCGACAAACGGTCGTCCGCAACGCGAAGAGACGGTGATTCTCGGAGTCTCCGCCTTCTTCCACGACTCGGCGGCGGTTCTGCTGCGCGGCGGTGAGATTATCGCCGCCGCTCAAGAGGAGCGCTTCACGCGGATCAAACACGATCCCAACTATCCCGAGCAGGCGATCGCCTACTGTCTCGCCGAAGCGGGGCTCGCGGCCACGGACCTCGATACGGTTGTCTTCTACGATAAACCCCTCCTCAAATTCGAACGCTTGATCGAGAGCTTCCTCGAGAAGGTCCCGGGAAATCTCAGAAACGTTCTCGAGGCGACTCCGGTCTGGCTCAAGGAGAAGCTCCATGTCAAGAAGTGTGTGCGCGAACACCTGAACCGACTGGCGGGGCGCAAGCTCAAGCGCACCGAGGTACCGCAAGTGCTCTACTCAGAACATCACCAGGCGCACGCGGCCTCGGCCTTTTACCCGAGCCCCTTTGAACGCGCGGCGGTTCTCTGTGTTGACGGGGTTGGGGAGTGGGCCACGACTTCGGCTTGGATTGGGGACGGTGCCCGCCTCGACCCGCTCTGGCAGATCGACTTTCCCCACTCGCTCGGGCTCCTCTACTCGGCCTTCACCTACTTTTGTGGGTTCAAAGTGAACTTCGGCGAGTACAAGTTGATGGGCCTCGCCCCCTACGGAGAGCCGCGGTACGTCGGGACAATTCTCGAGCACCTCGTCACCGTTGAGGACGATGGTAGCTTTGAGTTAAACCTGGATCACTTCGACTTCATCGGGGGGCGTCGGATGACCTCGCGCTCCTTTGACGCGCTCTTCGGTGGCGAGCCGCGGGCTCCCGAGAGCCAAGTCACCCAGCGCGAAATGGATATCGCGCGCTCGATCCAGCAGGTGACCGAAGAGATCGTGCTCCGGCTCGGGCGAACGGTCGCGCGCGAAACGGGAGAGAAGAAACTTTGCCTCGCGGGCGGCGTCGCTCTCAACTGTGTCGCCAATGGTCGCCTCCTGCGCGAAGGCCCCTTTGACGAGATTTGGATCCAACCCGCGGCTGGGGATGCGGGCGGCGCGCTCGGGGCTGCCTATCTCGCCCACTACCAGTACGAGCACCGCGAGCGCCCCAAGCCAGGGCGCGACGCGATGGCGGGAACCTACCTTGGCCCCACGTACTCAAGCGACGAAATCGAGGCGACACTCACGTCACTTGGGGCTGTTTTCGAGCGACTCTCCGAAGAGCGGCTCCTCGGGGCCGTGGTGCACGCGCTCGAAGAGCAGAAGGTGGTCGGTTGGTTCCAAGGTCGAATGGAGTTTGGCCCGCGCGCGCTCGGAGCTCGGTCGATTCTCGGCGATCCGCGTAGCGCGGCGATGCAGACGACCATGAATCTCAAGATCAAGTTTCGCGAGTCGTTCCGTCCCTTTGCGCCGTCGATCTTGGCGGAGCATGCGGACGAGTACTTCGATCTCGACGGACACCCGAGCCCCTACATGCTGCTCGTCGCCGCGGTGGCGGAGTCCGAGCGACTGGAGCTTCAGGAGCAACCGCAATACCAAGGTCTCGATCGACTCAAATGTCGGCGCTCGACGATTCCCGCGGTGACTCACGTCGACGGTTCAGCGCGCGTGCAGACCGTCGACCGCGAGACCTCGCCCCGTTACCACGCCTTGCTCGAACGTTTTCACGCTCAGACGGGCTGTCCGCTGTTGATCAACACTTCGTTTAACATCCGGGGCGAGCCGATCGTGCGGAGTCCCGAAGACGCGGTTCGATGCTTTATGGGGACCGATATGGATGTCCTCGCGCTCGGCGATTTCCTGCTCTTCAAGCAGGATCAACCCGAGTCGCTTAAGCGGGACTACCGAGACCAATTCGATCTCGATTAGAGGCGAGGAGCCGAGCCATGATAATCAGCGATACCGTGAAGCCGCGTCTGAATGATCTCGCCACGGAAACGCCTTCTTTGCGCGATCTCAGAGCCTTTGGTTGGATCGTGGGGGGGCTAACCGCGGTGTTTGGAAGCTTCTTGCTCCCCGCCCTTTTGGGCCGCGTTGCTTGGGGCGAGCTCGGTCCCGTCTGGCCGCTCGGAGTTGGCGCCGCCCTTGCGCTCGCCGCACTGGTTCGGCCCACTCTCCTCTCAAGCGTCTATCGATTCTGGATGCGACTCGCAGCCTTCTTGGCCGAGGTGAACACTCGGGTCCTGTTGACTCTGCTTTACCTTTTGCTGATCGTCCCGATGGGCCTCTTGCGTCAGCGAGTCAAACGGCGGCCACTCGGTCCCAGCCGATCCGGACCGATCCGCAAACCCCGTGACCCGATCCCCGCCTCCCAGCTCGAGAAGTTGTTCTGAATTTCTCGCAAGAACCAGCCGCCGACTTCGACTGAGACGACGTCTCAAATCTCCGAAATGTCATCTCTGAAATCTCAGAGTGCCTTCGTGGAAGCTAACCATCGAAAAGGGCCCGCCAGAAGCGGGCCCCGGGACCTCAGGCGAGAACTCGAGAAGCTATCCCCACGCATCCATCCTCAAGCGTGGCTCGCACTGCCGTCCCTACTCAACTAAACGCTGTTTACGGCGCCATCCGTCATCATTCTGTCGGCTTCCGCAAAATTAATAGCCGCTTCATGTATGTGAAAGATTGCGTCGAGAGCAGGCGAGCCGCACTCGTCCGGACCTGCCGCGAAGCTATCCCTCAACGGGACTGACCGTTGTGCTCGGCATCGTGACTCGCGATCTTTGCGAGTTCTTCGACGTGACGGAGAAATGCGGAACGGCCTGTGTCTGTGATGCGGGCCGTGGTTTGCGGCTTCTTATCGACGAAGCTCTTCTCGATCTCGACGTAGCCGGCCTTCTCAAGGTTTTGGAGATGGCTCCCGAGATTGCCCTGGGTGAGCTTGAGCAGCGCCCGGAGGTCTGAGAAGGTCGCTTCACCGCGCTGCATCAAGACCGAGATAACGCTGAGTCGAACCTGAGAGAGCAGGACCGAATCAAACTGGTTCATAGTTCGCTTCGTCTGCCACTTTCTTGAGCTCGGAGACTCGTCGTTCGGCGATGAGTCCCGGGACGATCGTTCCGAAGCCCATTACCGGACCGAGGATGATGCCGCAGTAATCCGCATAGACCAAACTCACGAGGGTGCCGAGGAAGATGAACGCTCCGGCCCAAAGAAACTCACGCTTGTAGATGACCCCGATCATGTAGGTCATGGTCGCGTAGACGAATCCCCAGATCACCGGGACGAATGGCCCGGGGATGAAGTCGGTCGCGGGGGCAACGAAGCTCAGGCTGAAGCCGGCCACCAAAGATCCGTAAACGATCCAGCAGACCTGACGTGCGATGAAAGTGTTCTCACCCGGTACCCGCGGACGGCGCCCGAGAGCGATCTCGCGACCTGCACTCAAACCGCCTCCCACTAGAAGAGCGACGCCCGAAACGATGATCAATCCGACGTACTCTTCTCGCCACTGAAGCACATTGGCAACTGGATACCAGAGCAGCACGATCAAGCCCCAGTGCACAAAGTGAAAGGCGTGGGGGTCGACCTGGCGCTCGGTCCTCTCGAGGATTGTGCGAATCGTCTCAAGATCGCGCGTGGCTGAAGCTGCCGTATGGTTGCTCACTTCTCTTCCTGCGCTTTCAATTGATTGAACGCCGCCTCCAGCTGTTCATCCGCCCGGTGTCGCCGCAAACCCTCTTCGAGGACTTCTCGCGCCTTCTCTCGCTTGCCTTGCTGCACATACATCTGTGACAGTCGTTGATAGGTGGTGGCGTGTTCGTCGAGAACCGGCTCGCTCTTGAGAATGGTTCGACTCTTTTCGAGCCAATCGATCGCCTCTTGAGTCTTGTTCATAAAAGGTGGCCAATAGCTAAAGTTGACCCCAAGCGCGTTGTTCGCTTCCCAGTGGGTCTCATCTCTCTCGACGACAGCTCGCCATTGCTTCTCAGCCTTTGTGCTCCAGACTCCCCGTTCAGGTCCGTTCGGCACCGTTAGCAGTTTAGCCACGTAGACGTCAGCGAGTTCCATACGCGAGTCGACGTCGCTCGGGTTTTCCTCGACGACCGCTTCGAGGTCCGACATCAAGTGTTCGAGTACTTTGGTTTCTCGCGCGAGCTGCCAAAACCGCGCCTGCTCTTCAGTCGTGGCGGCACCCGAATTGACGAGATCTGAAAGCTCGAGAAACTCAGCTTTCCGCTCTTCAGACACCCGAGCCTGCGCAGCTGGGGCGCCGGTCTCGCCGTCGTACGAAGCCGCGACGGTGTTCCCCGTAGCAGAACTTTTGGGAGCCTCGCCCATCGCGCGATCCTCAATCTTGCCTCGGAGTTCCGCGATACGGTCTTCGACGAGGCTTCGGTCTCGTCGGTGCGTCGCAACCACCTCGGTGAGGTGCTCGTCGAGAGCAGCGAGCCTAGCCTGCACCGCTTCGACGCTCTCCTGCTGCTCGCCATATCTCTGTTGCTGTTGCTTCAGATCGCTTCTTATTAGCCCATAACCGACTCCACAGATTGCCAAAACCACCAAGCTGACCGCGAGTGCGACACGTTCCATGGGAGACCTTCCTTCCTTGGTCTGAATTACAGACTAGTCTATTGAATATCGCTCCCAGGGCAATGCGAGAGGTCCAAAAGCTCCTAAGTCACAATCCGCATATGGATTGTCAGAGTCTCACACCGGTCGGGGCGGATGGATCTGGCGCCCTCGGACCGATGGCATCGAGCAACGACGCTGCGGTCGAGTAGGATGCCGCCGCACCAGAATTCCGAGGAGGCAGAGGCTGGTGGTCGAGATAGAAACCGAGCGGCTCAAACTGACCGAGGCCCAGGCGAGCGACGTCGACTTCCTTTTCGAGCTGCTCAACGAGCCAGGTTGGAAGCGTTGGATCAGTCCCGACTCGGCGCCCGATCACGACGCCGCCCGGCGCTACGTCCAAAACCTTCGCGAGAGCTATGAAAAGCATGGATTCGGTCTCTGCATCGTTCGAGACCGAGAACACCGACGACCGATCGGAATCTGCGGTCTGGTTGTCCGCGCTGGCCTCGACCACCCCGATCTCGGTTTCGCCCTACTCTCGTCGTGCCAAGGCCACGGGTATGCCACCGAAGCAGCCACAGCAATCGTTCAAGATGCGGAGAGTCGACTCGGCCTCACCACGTTGCTCGCGATAACCCATCCCCAAAACACCGCTTCAATCCAAGTCCTCAAGAAGCTGGGCTTCACCGCGTCGAAAACTCGAGCTTTCCCCGAAGCCTCAGGTGAGTCCCTTGTCTATGAGAGGAAGATGGCGCCCCAAGAGTCCTAGTGTCCTGTTCGAAAAGTTCGAGCAAGAATCGCCGGCCCTCGACCTCCCTGGCGTTGTTGCCGCTCCTCGAAGGAGTTACCAATCCGACTTGCGTCGCGGCGCCTAGCCAGGAATGCCGAATGGCTCGCCGAGTTCTCACTCGAACTTTCCGAACAGGACACTAGCGAAGAAGACGGACAGACGATCGCGACCTTACGTCGACATCGTTTGCGGTGGTGGCGAGCGTCTTGCCGCTTCGGTGTCGGAATCGTGAAAGGTGCGGGTTAACATGCCAGCACTTAACGACTGGGCGGCTCAAACGTCGGCTCAGTCGACACCTTATCGAACGATATTGTGGGTTCCCTATCGAGCCGAACTCAGGTGTCTTGAGCCTCCAACCGACGTGCTCGCTGGCCACTCCATTTTCAGAGAAAAGAGTTGTCCTGGTGCGGTCGAGTCGCTAACGTCGGCCCACCCCGACTGGCTTCGTTATGACGCTTTTCGCTAACTTCCCGGGTTACCACCTGTGAGATGATTGCGGGCTGCAAGTAACGAACTATCCTGGGGCAACGCTGACTGCGTCGAAATTGACGCCGAAAAGGGAAGGTGGGTTTTGATGATTATTGGGAACGCTCAACGGTAAATCCAAACCCTGTGTCTGGGGTTTGGAGTTGCAGATCTGCAACGGAATAGAGCCAGTGAGTCCAGTCTTCGAGTGGCTGGGACCTGTTCTCCAAGGGACTGTTTTTCAAAGGGAGCGGGCCTTCAAGTGAATCTGGTTTATGCCTGGTTGCAGTCTGTACGGAACTGACGCTTTCTATCATAGCTTGGCGATCTTCACGCGATCGTCCCAACCAACGCGCAGTTCTGACCACAGGTAAACCCAGTCGGCGTAACCGCCGGCTAGATCTCTCCCCTTATTGACCGGCTCTCTCTTCGACAATCCTATGACTTAGGTAGCTCATGTCAGCTTCAACGCGTCGTTGGATGCGGCAGCTCGTGTTCCGCGAGCGCACCCGCTACCTGCTCGCCACCTCCGCTCTGATTCTCGCTACCATCACGAGCTTCTCGATCCCCCTCGTCTCACAAGTAGCCATTGACGGGGTGCTCACCGATGGTGCGCAGACACCGGCGCTCACCGATTGGATCGTCGGTTGGGGTGGTGGAGCCGAGTACCTTCGCACTCACTTCTACTGGTTCTTCGTGGCGATCGCGCTCCTGGCGCTGACGAGTGGGATGTTCACCTACTTCCGCGGACAGTTCGCGGCTGCTGCAAGCGAACGGATTGCACGACGCCTCCGCGATGAACTCTACGACCAGCTCGAGCGCGCCCATGTTCGCTACCTCGATGACGCCGAAACCGGCGATCTCGTCCAGCGCGCGACGTCGGACGTCGACACCTTCCGGCTCTTCCTGCGGACCCAAATCGTCGAGATCGGTCGAGCGGTTGTCATGCTCTCGGTACCGATTCCGCTGATGTTCGCGCTGAGTCCCAAGATGACTCTGGTGGCGATCAGCTTTATCCCCGTGATCTTCGCCTTCTCGTTCTTCTACTTCCGTCGCGTCAAAGAGCAGTTTCTGCGGGTCGACGAGTCCGAAGGCCGGCTGACGAGCAACGTCCAAGAGAACTTGACCGCGGTTCGCGTCGTCCGCGCTTTCGCACGCCAAGAGCACGAGTGCGAGAAGTTCGGAGCGCGCAATCGCGAATACCGCGACCTCAATGCCGAGCTTTACAATCAGCTTGCGAACTTCTGGTCGATCTCTGACTTCTTCTGTATCGCCCAGCTCGCCGTCATCCTGACCTTGGGCGGTGTTTGGGTCTCGCGTGGCGAGCTCGCTCCCGGGACATTTTTCTACTTTCTCGCGGGGGTCAATATGTACCTCTGGCCGGTCCGAATGTCGGGGCGCATCTTCGCCGACCTCGGTAAGGCGCAGGTGGCGATCGGTCGTATCTCAGAGGTTCTCAATCAAGAGCGCGAGGATCGCGACGATCAAGAGGCGATCGCGGTCGAGGGGCGGACGCCTCGAGGCGAACCCGAGCCGCTTCTGAGACTCGAGCGCGTCGGCTTTGCCTACCAGCCCAGCCATCCGGTGATAACGGACGTTTCATTTGACCTCGGGTCTCGCGAGACGCTTGCGATCATCGGTCCGTCGGGTTCGGGAAAGACCTCGATCGCACAGCTCCTACTGAGGTTCTACGAACCAACCTCGGGACGCATCCTTTTCGCCGGTCGCCCGCTTCGTGACTGGGACCGGCGCGAACTCCGCGCGCAACTCGCCGTGGTACTGCAGGAGCCGTTTCTCTTTTCCAAGCAGATTCGGGAGAACGTCCGCTTTGGCCGTCCCAATGCGTCGGAGGGCGAGATCGTGGCCGCGACCGAAGCCGCCGCGATTCACGCTTCGATCGAGTCCTTCGACGAGGGATACGAGACGGTGGTCGGTGAACGCGGGCTCACCCTGTCGGGAGGGCAGCGTCAACGGGTCGCGATCGCTCGAGCGCTCATCGCCGAGCCCAAGTTGCTACTTCTCGATGATTCGTTGAGTGCCGTCGACAACGAAACGGAGTCGAAGATCCTCGAAGTACTCGAGCGTCGACGCGAACGGCACGCGACGATCTTGATCAGCCACCGTCTCTCGACCCTCAAATTTGCCGACCGCATCCTCGTTCTCGATCGCGGTCGTGTGGCCGAGTACGGAACCCACGCCGAACTCGTCGAGGGGGGCGGGTTGTACCAACGTTTGTGGGCGATTCAGGACGATGTCGAAGCGGTGCTACGACAAGATCTCCAGCGAGAGACCCAACCCCGGCGAGATTCCCAATCCCGGCAGAGATCAGAGCGGAGTACTCCATGAGCGACTGGGAAGACGAACCCGAACTCGCCCAGAAGATCGATTGGGCCCTCTGGCGTCGAATCCTCGGCCACGCGAGGCCCTACCTCAAGACCTTGGGGTTGCTCGCTGGTTCGGGGCTCGCCATGGCCGTGATCGATTCGGTACTTCCGATCGTGACCGGCCTCGTGCTGCGGGCCGCGACCCGCGAAGGTGATGGCCTTCCTCCCGACGTTCTCTTCTGGGGCGGGGTCTACTTCTGCCTCGGGATCTTGATCGCCTTTTTTGTGCGCCTTCTCATCCGCTGCGCAGGCCACATTGCGAGCCATTACGCGCACGATCTTCGGCGCGAGACTTTCACCCACTTGCAAGCGCTCTCGTTGAGCTACTTCGACCAGCGTCCGGTCGGCTGGTTGATGGCTCGCCTGACTTCCGATGTGGGTCGCATCGCCTCGCTCTTACCCTGGTTTTTGCTCGACCTCGTTTGGGGAACTCTCTTTATCTCTACGATGGCGATCTTGATGTTGATCCTCAACTTGAAGCTCGCGCTCATCGTGCTCGGCACGGTGCCCCCTCTCGCCCTCGTCAGCGTGATCTTTCAGAGGAAGCTCATCCTGACTCAGCGGTCGATGCGAAAGAGCAACTCGAAGATCACCGCGAGCTTTAACGAGGGAATCGTCGGGGCGCGTACCACAAAAGCGCTGGTCCGCGAGGAGGAGAATCTCCGCGAATTCCAAGAGCTATCGACCGAGATGTTCGAGCACTCGATGCGAAACGCGACTTTCGCGGCGGCGTTCCTTCCACTCGTGGTGACGATTTCGAGTTTCGGAGTCGGCCTCGCTCTCTGGGCGGGTGGTATCGAGCTCGGGGATTCGATCGACATCGCCGAGCTCATCGTCTTCATGCAATACGCGGCTCTGTTGTCGCAACCGATCCAAGAGTTGGCGGCCCGGTTTACCGAGCTCCAGGCCGCGCAAGCTTCGGCCGAGCGAATCCAACAGGTCCTCGATGAAGTCCCCAAGATCGTCGATTCCAAGACAGTAAAAGAGAAGATCGCCGCCGCCCAATCGCAGCGGAAGGTCGGCACCGCGATCGACGGGGAGGAGATCGAGGTTCGCGATATCGAGTTCGTCGACGTCGACTTTGCTTACAAACCAGAAGAGCCCGTACTCGAGAAGTTCAACCTGCGCGTGGAGGCGGGAGAGACGATCGCACTCGTCGGCGAGACCGGCAGCGGTAAGACGACGATCACCTCGTTGCTCGGTCGCTTCTATGAACCGACGGCCGGGGAGATTCTGTTTAATGGCCGAGACTACCGGACCCGAAGCTTGCGCTGGCTAGAGGAATGCATCGGAATTGTGATGCAAACGCCTCAGCTTTTCTCGGGAAGCGTGATCGAGAACATTCGCTACGGCAAACTCGAGGCGACCGATGCTGAGGTTGTCGAAGCGGCTGATCGCGTCGGGGCTCGCCCATTCCTTGAAGAGCTCGACGAGGGCTTCCTGACCGACGTCGGCGAAAACGGTCATAAGCTCTCGATCGGTCAGCGCCAATTCGTCTCCCTGGCTCGTGCGATTATCGCTGACCCGCAGATCCTAATCCTCGATGAGGCGACCTCGTCCGTCGATCCCGAAACGGAGCGCCAGCTCCAGCGCGGGATCGAAGCGGTCCTGGCCGGGAGAACGAGCTTCGTGGTAGCCCACCGACTTTCGACGATCCGGTCGGCCGACCGGATCGTCGTGCTCAAGCGAGGCAAGATCGTCGAGAGTGGTCCCCACTCCGATCTGCTCGAGCGGCGCGGGGCTTACTTCGATCTCTATACGCATCAGTTTTCTGAAGAGCGGCGGCAGCAATTACTGGGATAGCCCCAGCGGGTTGGGACGACAAGAAATAGCAGAACTCATCGAGAAGTAGGACTTTTGAATAAAGTATCTCGTGGTTCTCAACGGATTCACTCGAAAGTCCGGCGCTGATCCTCGAAGTCTTCCTGACTCCTCGTCCGCGAGCGTTTCTCGACCATGCCTAGTGTCCTGTTCGGAAAGTTCGAGTGAGAACTCGGCGAGCCATTCGGCCTT